>DATKLQ010000046.1:0-2280 GCA_035542335.1 Ignavibacteriaceae bacterium
TGGCAGGCCCGGCTTCGTCTTCGACTTCCGCCTATGCTTCGCTTCGGCGGACAGGCCGCCGCGGCACGCCAGCATCTACTTTCCCAACCTTCCTTCCTTTTTCTCTTCCCTTAAATAAAAATTTTTATTAAGTTGATTGCATCTTTGTAAATAATTCACCTTAACGAGGGGTAACAATCTTTTTAATAGAGGGAGCCTCATATGAATCAAAAAAATCTCACGCAGAAATTTCGTAGGAATTTCATTTATGAAATTCAGATTAAGGAATGAAATTCAGATTAAGGAACAAAATTCAGATTAAGGAATAAAATTCAGATGCATAGAAACATCATAAATAATGTTCCTACAGATTCGGAATATCTGTTGAAGGGAATTAATCTAAATGAGCTTTAAATTAAAAAAACAATATCGATTGCCGGGTTTCGATTATTCAGGTGAAGGTGAATATTTTATTACAATCTGTATAGATAAACGGAAGCAGTATTTCGGCAAAATTGAAAATGGGAAAATGATTCTGTCCCAAATAGGTATAATTGCCGAAAAAATATGGAATCAATTGCCTGAAAAATTTATGGACGTGCGTTTGGACGCTTATCAAATCATGCCGGACCATTTTCATGGAATCGTTATAATTAGAGAAAATAAAAGAAGAAGCTTTGTGAATCGAAGGAATCTTACACAGGAATTTAAATCCGGCATTAGGAATAATCCAATGGAACTGGAAGAGATAACCTTAGGAAGAATTATCAGATGGTTTAAAGGACGCGTAAAATTTGAGTCAAACAATTTAGCTCCGGATTTCAGGTGGCAGACAAGATTTTATGACAGAATAATCAGAGATGAAAAAGAATTTTATTTCATTAGCGAATATATTGTAAATAATCCAATTAATTGGAGAGAGGATATTTTAAAGCGATATTTTTCAAATGAACATCATCATAAATGAACATCATCATAAATGAACATCATAAATGATGTTCCTACAGGAGGTTCCATGTATCAAAAAATCTCACGCAGATCATTTTTGGAAAAAAGCTCTAAAGGAATGATTGCTGCTGCAGTCATTCCGTATTTCCTTAAAGAAAACATCGGCAAAGCATATTCTTTTAGAAAGGGGAGAGAGATGAAACTAACCGATTATTATAATCATTTCGGAGTTGATGAAAAAATTATTAATGATGTAATGGCTGAAGCGCTTTCGCACGGAGGCGATTACTGCGATCTCTTTTTCCAGCATAGGATCGCAAATTACATCGGACTGGAAGATAAAGCCGTCAACCGGGCTTATACAGATATTTTGTTCGGTGTCGGAATAAGAGTATTGAAAGGAGATCAAACCGGCTATTCTTATACCGAAGAGCTTACTCTTAATGCAATGAAGCTTGCCGCAAAGACTGCTGCAAACATCGCCGATTCAGGGAAAAATATCCCGCCCGTCGAATTAAAATTAAGAGAAACTCCGGATTATTATCCGATTGAAACGCCATGGGAGGAAATCGGAATAGATAAAAAAATCCCGTACCTCCAGATCATTAATGACAAAGTATTTGCCGGGGATAATAGAATAATCAAATCCAATATCTGGTTCATTAATGAAACATCGTATATCCTTGAGGCAAACTCCGACGGTGTAATTGCCTGCGATTACCAGCCCATGGGGCAAATAGCAGTTACATGCAATGCTGAACAGGATGGAAAAAGAGAACAAAATTATTTCGATCTCTCGGGCAGACGGGGGATAGAATTTTTCACGCCGGACAATGTCGATCTGCTGGCTAAAGAAGCGGTCAGAAGAACAGTTGCATTATTTGAAGCCGTAAAGCCTGAGGCAGGTGAAATGCCGGTTGTGCTTGCTGCGGGCAGCTCCGGTATATTGCTGCATGAAGCAATCGGCCATGGAATGGAAGCGGATTTCAATAGAAAAAATATTTCAATATTCAGCGATAAGATGAATAAAAAAGTCGCCGAGAGCTTTGTTTCAATCGTGGATGACGGGACTAACCCGAATATTCGCGGCTCTATAAACGTCGATGATGAAGGAAATCTTTCGGAAAAAACTTATTTGGTTGAAAATGGTATTTTGAGAACCTACCTGCACGACAGGATTAGCGCAAAATATTATAATGTAAAACCGACTGGGAACGGAAGAAGAGAATCTTTCAGGTATTCTCCGCAGCCGAGGATGAGAAATACCTACATGCTCCCCGGGCCTCATACCAAAGATGAAATCATCGCCAGCGTTAAAAAAGGAATTTATGCGGAAGCTTTTACAAACGGACA
>DATKLQ010000047.1:0-29239 GCA_035542335.1 Ignavibacteriaceae bacterium
AGATATTGAGCATATTTCAAGGTATTTTAAAAAAGAAAAAGGTGTGGGGTTAAGGGAATTTCGAAAACTTCATCAGCCGCATTAAAAAATTATAATTTGCGTTATTTGGTTAAATAACAGTTCAAAGTGGCTATTATTTAACAACTTACATTTTTAAATTATTCGTAAATTTTTGAAAAGTTGGAGATATTTTCGTTCCTATTTAATAAATTTTTTTAAGTGAAGCAGGATTTTCATTCAGCAATAGAAAACCATAAGAGTTTTCTTATTTGGAATAATTAATTCTATAACAACCAAGGAGGTAGCGCTATGGCTAAGAATTACATTTTATTCTTTCTCCTAATATTTTTCTCTATTGCAGTTTCAAAGGCTCAGGATCCGGGGACCGCAAATCTTACTCACCTATGGACTTTTGAGGACGGGACTGCGAACGATGAAGTCGGCGGTGCTGACGGTGAGTTTAATGGCAATAACATTTTAGTTGAGGGAGGAGATCTTATAACGTTTCCCAGTTCGGAATTTGATCCCCCCCATGGAGACTCTTGGCTTGATCTGCCTGGAGATTCCATTGATATTGGTTCTTATGATGAAGTTTCGATTTCAGCCTGGTTTACACCGGATACCCTTAATGCCCAATGGAACACGCTTTGGTTTTTTGGTGATGATGGTGCCGGTGCAGGTACTGGATCTGATGGTATAGCTTTGCAAGCCCGCAGGAATGATAATCACGCACGTTTCTGGTTCTCAGCCGGTAATCCCTCGGGATATTTAGCTGAAGATGGCGTGAATGATGTTGCCTACGGAAATTATAATAAAGATACGTTGTATCACGTTGTCTGTGTGGTCAATATTGATGGCGAACTTAAGATGTACCATAACGGAGTATTAGTAGGCACCACTCCGCTGACTACCAATCCTGCAACGGGTGAAATTAAGAGCATGGTAGATATCAGCCCAAACTTTGCCCGTTTTGCTCATAGTACTTATGCAGCCGATTATCCATGGACAGGTGCTATTCATGAGATAGCAATTTACAACAAAGCTTTAAGTGATGAAGAGGTTGCTTTTCTTTTTGAAAAGGGTATAACAAAGACTTCTGTCGAAGGTCGGAATAGACAGCTTCCTAAGGCATTCACTTTACAGCAAAACTATCCAAATCCTTTTAATCCGGGAACAAGAATCTCCTTCGATTTACCTAAGGAATCACGGGTCAAAATCAAAGTATATGATATGCTCGGCAAGGAGATCGCACTGCTTCTGGATGAAGTTAAACCGGCGGGACAGCATAGTGTTGCATTCGACGGTACTAAGCTTAGTTCCGGAATTTATCTGTATACAATGGATACCGGTGATAGGGTTATTTCAAGGAAGATGGTTTTACTGAAGTAAAAGAAATTTAAATTTCTTTTATTAAAAGCAATTCTTAAGTATAGGGCGATATACATAAGGGATTTTCCTTTATTGATTGTATCGCCCATTATAATTTAAGAAAAATTGAGAATTTACAAATGCTGCTTTTAGTTGTAAATTATTATATTTCATTTATCGGGAAGCATGCTTATGAAATTTTGGATACTTATATATTTTTTACTTCTATGCTTTTATATAAAGGGACAATCACCTTCATTTGAATCTTACCTGAATCCCGTAATTCCCGGCGATCATCCAGATCCCACTCTTACAAGAATCGGTGACTACTTTTATACATCCGGTTCTTCTTTCAATCCCACACCAAAAATTTACCGTTCCACCGATCTCGTTCATTGGGAAGTAATAGCCCAGCCGGTTTCTGCCTCTTGGTCGCAATATGGAAATTCTCCCGGCGGAGGTATATGGGGCGGACATATGGTCTTTTATAACGGCCGCTATTGGCACTTCTTTGGAAAAGGCGGAGGTAGCATGTATTTCGTTACTGCAGATCAGCCGGAGGGACCATGGAATACCCCGACAAGGATGAATGTTCCGTCTAGTATGCCGGCAGGATTAGGTGTGGATAATTCTATTTTCATTGACGATGACGGCAAGTGGTACTTGCTTACCAAAGCAGGACAACCAAATAATCATATCGTAGAATTGGGAACTGATGGTCAACCTACCGGTAAAGTACTTGATCTGACATGGCTTAACCCGGCACCTTCTTATCCGTACGGCTGGGCAGAAGGACCGGTTATGTGGAAGTACAACGGCTATTACTACTACAGTTTTGCGCAGCATTTGGCCGGGGCTCAGTATGTAATGCGAAGCGATACACTGACCGATGTTCAGTCCGCTTGGACAATTATAGGATCAAATATATTTACAGGCTCGACCTCTAACTACAGCACACCCAATCATATCTCGCCTGCTGTTCTTTTAGCCGATGGAACAAGCTGGGTTATTGCTCATAGCTATCACAGCAGCACCTGGTACGCACAGGGACGCCAGGGATTATTATGTCAGCTAAAATATAATGACCAGGGCTTTCCTGTTATGCAGTATCCTTCAACTGATGGTGTTGAAGCTCCCAATCTTCCAAGCAGCGGCATTCCATGGATGGTAGCAAAATCTGATCCCTTCAAAAGCTCAAAACTCAGCCCTAATTGGTCGTTTCTTGGTTATACGCCTGATAATACTTACTCACTCACTCAAAGAGAAGGATGGTTATACCTGGCACCTTATAGCGGAGCAAATACAATAGTTCAAAACGATGGTGAACATAATTATTCCATAATTACAAAAGTGGATTTTAGCCCGCAATCTGTTTCGGATGAGGCAGGCTTATGGATCATTAATGGCCCGGAAAATCTTCAGGCTAAAGTCTTTAGCTCATCAAGCAGCACCGGCGAAAAGATTTTGGCATTTGGTTTTAATAGTACTTTGTATCAAACACCAAATCCACTTGATTCGATCGTCTGGTTAAAACTAATTAGGAATGAGCATACGGTATCGGGATTTTATAGTTCCGATGGAGCTGACTGGATTCAAATCGGTTCACCTATAAATGCTGCGGATATCGATATTGAACAGACTCAATTCAATAATTTTACAGGAAACCAGCAGGGTATTTATGTCAAAGGGAAGCCTGCTTATTTCGATCTTTATATTTACAAGGACGCCTATACAAATATTGCTGCACAAAGCCCTGCTAATAAATTAGGGGTGAGTTCCGGCGGCAGTTATTTAACATCTATCAACAATAATGATTGGGCAATGTATGCAGGTGTTGAATTTGGCAATAATGATTATCCTAAAAGCCCTATTTCTATGGAATTATCTGCTTCAAGTGTTACATCAGCAAACGGCGTTGTTGAGGTATGGTTAGATTCTATTGATACAGGAAGAAAAATTGCCGAATGCCCGGTCGATACTACAGGTAGCTTGACAAATTATAAAATCTTTAGAGCAGATGTTGATAGTGTTTCAGGAAGTCATGATGTTTATTTGAAGTTTTTAGGAATGGGTACGGGACAGCTTTTCCGTATGAATTGGTTCAGATTTCTAAGTATATACGATACTCCTACTTCGGTTGAGCCTGAAAAAGGTGAACTGAAGAATCCTGGGAAGTTTGAATTGAATCAGAATTATCCTAATCCGTTTAATCCGACAACTACGATATCATTTAATTTACCTGTGAAAAGTTATGTCCATCTCACGCTCTTTGATATATTGGGTAATGTCGTCAGAGAAATTACCCAGGGTAATTACTTCCAGGGAGAACACAAGATTGAATTAAACGCTTCTGATCTTGCCACAGGAATTTATTTCTGTAAGCTTGAAGCAGGTGATTTTGTGAAAGTCAGGAAATTACTTCTTTTAAAATAGAAATTAATATAGGATAGATTTATAAAAAATATTTTACAATATTACCGCAGTTAAATAAAGGAGAGATAAAATGCCGAACAAAAAAAGATATTCTCCCATAATTTTCTTCATGCTTTTTTTAAATGTGCTCGTTTATGCTCAGCCTGCCGCAACTCCTAAGACTTTTTGTAACCCGATGAACCTTAATTATCGATTTATGGTAGATGCCGTTGATGCCCGTGAAGCGGCCGATCCCGTGATGGTTCTCTTCAAAGGTGACTATTACCTTTTTGCTTCACGTTCCGGCGGTTATTGGACTTCTCCCAATCTGCGTGATTGGACCCTGATCATCCCGACCGGGATCGATATTGAGACCTATGCTCCTGCGGTAGTGGTCATGAGGGATTCCCTTTTTTATATCCCTTCTGCAACTAGTCAGATTTACAAAACGGGTGATCCGAAATCCGGTGTTTGGACAAAAGGTCCCGTGGCCAAGGGCTATGGTGATCCGGACTTATTCCTTGATAATGACGGGAAGCTGTATATGTACTACGGCCTCTCGAACAACGCTCCCACCAGCGTGGTTGAGCTTAATCCTATAACCTTTGCAGAAATTGGATCCCCTGTTAATATTGTCTATGCCCAGGCCTCTTCTCATGGATGGGAACGCCGCGGTGACGATAACCTGCTTGATGAACAGCCCTGGATTGAAGGCACTTGGATGGTTAAGGAGAATAACAAGTACTATCTCCATTATTCCGCTCCCGGCACCGAATTCAAAACTTACGCCGATGGGATCTATGTTGCGGATTCTCCTAAAGGACCTTATCAATATGCAGACTACAGCCCGTTTTCATTTAAACCCACAGGGTTTATCAGCGGTGCGGGTCATGGCTGTACATTTAAAGATAAGGATGGTAATTACTGGCGAGTTGTTACTATGAGCATATCGGTCAAAAATATATTTGAACGCAGACTTGGATTGTTCCCTGTTTCCTTTGATAATGATGGTCATATTTTTTGTAATACGGCCTTCGGCGATTATCCTCAATTTTATCCCGGGGAAAAAGAAAATCCGGGATTAAATAATGGAACAGGTATGATGCTTCTATCTAATAAAAAATATGTCGCCGCCTCTTCTTCATTATCAAATCATAAGGTCGAGAATGCAGTCGATGAGGAAGTTCGTACCTACTGGTCCGCTCAAACCGGAAATGCTGATGAATGGTTAATGATTGATCTCGGGAAGGAATGCGATATTGAAGCAGTCCAGATAAATTTTGCTGAAGAAGGAACCACTCCGGAATTGGTAAGGGGGCGCAGCAATTCTATTTACGAGAAGTACATTTTGGATATTTCAAATGACGGAAAAAACTGGAATACGCTGGTTGATAAAAGCAATAACACCAAGGATGTACCGCATGATTACATTGAACTTTCACAGCCGGCCACCGCAAGGTATGTAAAGCTTAAAAATGTTTTTACTCCCGGTAACGGAAAATTTGCAATCCGCGACCTCAGGATTTTTGGAAATTCATCCAAAGCCGTTTTCACTGATGTCAGTACTTTTACAGTGAACCGAAATGCATCGGACGGCAGAAATGCAGTGATTAGCTGGTCCCCTGTTGCCGATGCTGATGGTTATATTGTTCGCTACGGAATTGCTCCCGATAAACTTTATAATAACTATATGGTTTATGATGCGGACTCTATATCGATTCATAGTTTAAACAAGGATGTTCAATACTATTTTTCTGTCCAGGCATTTGACAGCGGTACAGATTATTATAAACCTACCGGAGAAATCAAATCATTTAAATCAGGGAATTGGAACAACGTTGATACTTGGCAGAGGTTTAACGGTACGGCATGGATTCATCCTGCTCCCAATTATCCTTCTTTATCTGATGCACAGATAACTATCTCTCCGGGTCATACAATTACTGTTACTGCAAATGATTCTGCTGACCAGGTAATAATAGATTCGGGAGCTGTCTTAATTATTAATCCGGGAATAAATTATAAAGTTATTGATGGAATAGGAACAGATCTGCTGGTTCAAGGAACCTTGGATAATAAAGGAACTGTTGAAGTTGATGCATTATCAACTTTAAGCTTTGTTGGAGGAGGGATTTATATTCACGATCAGGATGAAGGCTCAATTCCTTCGGCAGAATGGCGTGAAGGATCTACATGTAAAATATCAGGGGTAGTATCCAATGTGCCTTCCAACGGGAATCAAAATTTTAGTAATGTCGTTTGGGATTCTCCTAACCAGAGCGCGAATCTCAGCCTGAATTGGGATAAAATCAGCATAGGCGGTAATATTTCAATTGTTAATACAGGATCAGGAAGATGGCAGATGTGTTCTCCTGCTATTGACTCTTCGGTTGTTGTTGAAATTAATGGAGATATAATTCAGTCAGGCGGCTCATTCACAACTAACGGTTCAAATAACAGCGGCTCTTCTATAAAAGTTGTTCAAAATGGTAGTATTAATGTTAGCGGTGGAAATTTTTCCATAAGCCGCGGTACACAAGGCGGAACCGGGAAAGCAGAATGGTATATCGGCGGTGATTTTACTATGGCAAACGCTACAACAGAAAATTCAAATCCTTCCGGGGGAAAATTTATCTTTAATGGTTCACAAGAGCATAACTTAACGTTAGGAAGCGGTAATACATTGACTGCCCTTCCAATTGAAGTAGACAGCGGTTCAACGTTAAATTTCGGAACAAGTGAATTGAAGGGTTCCGGTATTTTTATTTTGGATGCCGGCGCTGCTTTCGGATCCGGACATCCGGACGGTATTAATGGCAATTTAAAAAACACTGGCACAAAAACTCTAAGTATAAAAGCAGGGTATAGTTTTAACGGAACTGTTGCCCAGATAACAGGCAGTATGATGCCCGATGAAGTGCAGAATTTAACAATGGACAACAGTGCAGGCATAACACTTTCTAAATCCCTTACAGTAAACGGAATTATGGAAATAAAAAAAGCAGGTTTTTCTGTGGGAACCTATAGTCTTACATATGGTCAGGGAGCAGGATTGAAGTATTCCGGAACAGCTGCATTCACGACGAGTGATAATGAATTCCCTGCCTCGAATGGACCGGAGAATGTTTTTATTATGAATCCGAGTTCCTCTGGAATTACTTTGCATGCAAGCCGTACAATTACGGGAAAGCTTTTTCTGTCCGGCAAATTCAGATTAGAAGATAATAACTTCACTGCCGCTGAAGCAGATAAAGAAGGTTCGAGCGCATTTATCGTTACAAGCGGAAGCGGCTCTTTCACCCTATTGAACATCGGTGCAGCGGAGACATTATTCCCCATTGGCACAACATCATATGCGCCGGTTTGGGTCACTAACAACGGAGCTGCAGATAATATAACAATCAGAGTGGAGTCTGATAATAACACTTTGCCTGAAGGCGGACGAGTCAGGGCAAAATGGATAATGACCGAGGGTACAATTGGTGGAGGAAATTATACGCTTAAGTTTGGGTGGGCAGCTCAGCTCGAGGATTCAAAGTTCAGGCAAAACAGGCTCGCTAATGCCGGCATATTTTTACTGGCATCGGACACTGCTGAGGCGGGTACCGGGGGCTATACAACTCAGTTTGATACAATACCATATTCGGTATCACGGGGCGGAATAACTTCACTTGGCACTTTCGGGGTGGGAAAATTCGGTGAAATATCCGTTGATGTAAACCAAATGAAAAAGCTGCCGACTGAATTCCGGCTCAGCCAGAATTATCCAAATCCTTTTAACCCGACAACGCAGATTAATTACTCAGTACCAAAAAGTAGTTTTATCACTCTTAAAGTTTATAATGTTCTTGGTGAAGAGGTTAGAACTTTATTTGAAGGTTTTAAACAACGGGGGAACTACAGGGCTATATTTGACGCTAAAGGATTATCGAGCGGAATATATATTTATCAAATGAGATCAGAAAATTTTGTTGATACAAAAAAAACAATTCTCTTAAAATGATAAAGACCTTTAATGAATTCTGAGCAAAAACAGCAGGGGGTTTCCGTGAGCCCGTGGAAAAAGAGAATTTTCAGAATTGTTCTGCTCTTGCTGCCCTTAGTATTTTTTACAATATTGGAATTGATGCTTAGACTCTTCGATTATGGCGGAAATCTCAATTTACTGATTCCGGCTCCTGGGAAAATCTCTGACTATCTGATGTGCAATAAGAACGTTGGAAGACGGTTCTTTCATGTGCTGGAGTCAACCCTGCCCAGTGTCCCGAAAGATTTAATACTTAAGAAGAAGCCCAAAAATGGATATCGGATATTCGTGCTGGGAGAGTCAACAACGGCGGGATTCCCGTATGGCAACAACATGATGTTCTCCAGGATCTTGGGTCGTCGTCTCTCAGATATTTTCCCCGATCGACATATAGAAGTTATGAATACTGCAATGCCCGCTGTTAACAGCTATGCCTTGCTTGATTTCATGGACGAGATCTTGGAGAACGAACCTGATGCGATACTGATCTATGCAGGTCACAACGAATTTTATGGAGCAATGGGGGTCGCTTCGATGGAATCGGTGGGGAAGTATCGAGCGGTGGTAAATACATTCCTGAAGCTCACCCGTTTTAAAACGTTCCTGCTCCTTCAGGATTTTGCCGGCCTGATCCGCCGCTGGATAGAAACGATGGGCCACGAAGATAGCATGAACACCCCCGCGGCTACGCTGATGGAACGCGTTGTTGCTGACCAAACCATTATATATGGGAGTGACTTGTATGAATTAGGCAAGCGGCAGTTTGAAGCAAATCTGCGTTCAATCTACAATAAAGCAAAAGACCGTGGAGTACCGGTTCTCATAAGTGAGCTTGTCAGTAATATCCGGGATCAGGCTCCCTTTGTGTCTAAAGCAACCGACAGCCTTCCGTCAGCCATGGAAGCATACCGTCTGGCTCAGTCTCTTGAAGCACAGAAAAAATACCCCGAAGCAAAATACGAATACGAACGGGCAAAGGATCTTGATGCACTGCGGTTTCGCGCACCGGAAGAGTTCAACATGATCATCCATCGTGTCGCTGCCGAATTCTCCGAACCCGTAGTCCCGATGAAGAACTATTTCCAGAAGGCTTCCTTGAATGGACTTGTCGGTAATAATCTAATGACTGATCACCTCCATCCGAATATTGATGGTTATTTTCTTATGGCAGAAGCCTTTTTTGACGCAATGCATAATAACAGGTTTATCGATCAAGTATGGGATTTGTCCAACCTTAAGCCTGACTCAGTATATCGCAGGGATTGGGGACTGAGCAAATTGGATTCCGTCTATGCTGAACTAGGTATTCGTATTCTGAAAGGCGGGTGGCCTTTTCAACCTAAATCTACTCCAAATCTTGCTCTCAAAGAGTTCCACCCGGAAAACGAAGTTGACTCAATGGCCGAAGCTATTCTAATCAAGAATAAGTTGAATCTCGAATCGGCGCACTTGGAGCTTGCTATACGTTATACCCGGCAAAAGCTCTATCCGCTTGTTTATCAAGAATATAAATCTCTATATTATATAGTCCCTAATGAAGTTGTGTTTTATGAGAGAGCTGCAGAGGCGCTGCGGAGAATGAAAAAGTTTGACGAAGCGGTTTCCATCTTGTTCCAGGCTAGGAAAGTTCGCGAAACAGAAACCGGGGATAAGATGATCGGGCTCATGCTTCTTCAGGTCGGAAAGGTGACTCAAGCAATTCCTTACCTTGAGAAGGCAATTATTTCAATACCGAATGATCCGCTTCTTATCGAGAACCTTGGCTCAGCGTATATTAAGATTGGCCGAGTACAGGAAGGGAAGAATCTTTTAGTTCAATTGCAGCAAAATCATCAAAACCGGAGAAATTAATGTTTGAGGATTCTTTTATGATTTTGAAGGAGGTGGTAATATAGAATTATCTACAATTTAATAATTTAATCTAACATTATTAATAAATTTTAATCGATCAGGTTAAAGGAGGAGTGGAACATGTTTTCTAAAAAATCAATTCTTATGTTATTGATTTTCTCAACTATGGGGATTCTAATCCATGCACAGTCCAAAGGTATGATCGCTTTTGCAATGCGAATGGACAGTACCATAATCGATACCGTAACTGGTGAATTGCCGGATATGACATGGGTTCATGCATTACAGGATTCAGGTTATGAAGTAGATACATTTTATACTCCGGCGCTGTCGGCAGCAAGTGAGGGATTGTTAGATACTCTGTTAAATGCTGATCTTGTTATTATTGGTCGTTCCGTTCCGACCACCACCTTAGGGGGTAACAGTGCAGACGATAAATATGCCTGGAATGATTTAACGGTACCAATACTTACCGGCAATATGTGGGCTATGCGCAGTTCCCGATTAAACTGGTTTAATACTACTAGTATCAGCACATTAACTGATACCGGTGCTATTTATTATGCGGATATTATAGATCCAACTGATTCGGTTTTTCAAGGTTTGGATTTGAATACTTCCGAACCTGTTCCCTGGGTGCATGGTTCGGGGGATGTTCTAGGTACAACAGATGCCGGTTATGGTTATTTGATAGCTTCCTTTACGGAAGGCGGCGATGTTGCATTTGTTCGTTTTGAGCCGAATCAAGAGTTCTATACCGGCGCAGTCGATGCTCCGGCTGGATGGCGCTCCTATATCGGCAACGGGCGGGATAATAGTTCACAACCGCCTTATTATTATTTCAACTTTACACCCGAGTCTAAGAAGGTTTTTTATGCGGAGGTAGCACACATGATTAAACTAGGCGGCGGTCCCAAAACCGGCGTTAAACATTGGAGAAGTTCAACTGTACCGTCAACACTGGTGTTATTTCAAAATTATCCTAATCCGTTCAATCCTGCCACAACAATAGCATTCAGTTTACCGGAACGGAGTAGAATAAAATTGTTGTTATATGATGCACTTGGTACTATTGTTAAAGAAATCGCATCGGGAGATTTTGAAGCCGGATTTCATGATGTGAAATTAAATGCTTCTGACCTGGCATCAGGCATTTATTTCTATAAGCTTTCCGCAGGAAGCTTTGCAGTTACAAAAAAACTTGTAGTAATCAAATAAAAGTATCTTCGGCTATTATTCTTAAATAAAAATTAAGTTGTACCTGAAGAGATATTTCTTTAGGTACAACAATTATAAAACCGGGTCATGTTGTTAGAAGATGTAGGAAAGCTTTACGGGTTTGCTTAGTGAATTGATTTTAAAAATTGTCTCTTGAAATACTTTGAAACGAGGTTGATATGAAATTAAATTTTACGATAAACCTAATTTTTACAATTGCGCTTCTAATTAATATTAGAATATCGCCGCAACCACTGGGGTATGGTTACGATAAATTTATTGGTAACGCTTACGATCCCGTAATCCCAGCTAGCTTTGATGCGTATTGGAACCAAATTACCCCAGGAAATTCCGGTAAATGGGGGAGTGTTGAAGGCTCAAGAGATGTTTTCAGCTGGAGCGGAGCTGACGGCGTTTATAATTATGCAAAACAAAAAGGTTTCTCTTTTAAATGGCATAATTTAATATGGGGGCAGCAGCAGCCTGGCTGGATTAGTGCATTACCCGCATCGGAACAGCTCCAAGAAATTGAAGAATGGATTTCCGCTGTTGGCCAACGGTATCCTGAAATAGATTATGTTGATGTGGTCAATGAACCTCTGAATGGACATAATCAGCCCGATGGAGGAAATGGCCGCGCTAATTATAAAGCCGCACTTGGGGGTAATGGCTCAACAGGTTGGGATTGGGTTATTAAATCTTTCGAATTAGCAAGACAGTATATACCTAACGCAAAACTGCTTATTAATGACTATGGTATTATTAACGACAATACTGCTACTACAAATTATCTTACAGTGATAAATCTGCTGAAAGATAGAGGTTTAATTGATGGAATTGGTGTACAAGGACATCGCTTTGAATTGATGAATGCACCTTCAAATACTTTAAAGAGTAATTTGGACAGACTTGCTGCAACCGGGCTACCAATTTATATTAGTGAATTAGATTTAGGACCTGATAATAATGCTCAGCCCGATGAGGCACTTCAGCTTTCTGCATACCAGCGTGTCTTCCCAATACTATGGGAACATCCCGGAGTAAAGGGGATTACTTTCTGGGGATATATTCAAGGTCAAATGTGGCAGGTAAATACTTATCTTGTAAGGTCAAACGGTACCGAAACTCCTGCAATGCAATGGCTTCGGAATTACCTTTCAGCCGGTAAAACAAGATCAGCAAAATCTGGGAACTGGAATGATGTAAGTGTATGGGAAGTTCATGACGGCACCAATTGGGTTCCTGCTTCAAACGTTCCCTCTGTGGGTGATAATTCTATTATTATTTCGGCAAACAATACAATAACTGTTACTGAATCTTATTCAATCGATCAGCTCCTCGTTTCATTGAACGGAAAGCTGGTTATAAATAAAGACATATCCTTCAGTATAAAAAATGGTGATGGAACAGATTTAACTGTGAACGGAACACTGCAAAATTTCGGATCGATTATTAAAGATGATTCTGCGGAAATAAAATTTACTGCCGGCGCTTCATATATGCATGAGCTGGATGGAGGCTTAATACCCCTGGCGGTTTTTCGGGGATCAACTATTCTATTTGACAGCATAAAGACTACTTTACCATCGAATGCAAACCAGGATTTTTATAATGTTGTATGGAATTGTCCCGCTCAATCGGCAGATATCAGTTTAGCATGGAATGGCAATACAATAGGAGGTAATATAACTGTAATAAGTACGGGCACTGGAAGATTGTACATGTGCGGGCCGCAAACGGATGATTCGGCAACAGTAAATATGGAAGGTGATGTCATTCAATCAGGAGGAGAGTTCTCAGCAAATGGTACCGGTAATGGAAATACAAGAGTGACAATTAATCATAGTGGAAATATAAATGTAACGGGAGGAAATTTTTCAATCAGCAGGGGAACCCAAGGAGGAACAGGAACCACTACATGGAATCTGAACGGAAACTTTTTAATTAGTAATGCAGCAACGGAAAATTCCAATCCTTCCGGGGCGAAATTTCTTTTTACCGGAACTCAAGTACATAATCTTACTATTGGAGAAGGGAATACTATGACAGCCCTCCCGGTTGAAATAGATAGCGGAGCAATATTGAATATGGGAACAAGCGAATTAAAAGGCTCGGGAATTTTCAGATTGCAGCCAGGTGCAACTTTATACAGCGGACATCCGGATGGTTTAAACGGTAATCTAAAAAATACAGGTACAATTACACTAAGTAATCAAGCTGGTTACGGGTTTAGCGGTACTGCATCTCAAGTTACAGGAGATATGCTGCCGGAGCAGGTAGAGAATCTTATATTGAATAATAATGCAGGAATAACTTTATCCAAATCAGTAACTGTAAATGGAATGGTGGACGTAAAGAAGGAAGGATTTTCTCCCGGTGCTTTTCAGCTTATTTATGGCCCTGAGGCTGCATTGAGCTATTCCGGTGCCACTGCAATGAGCACAAGCGACATTGAATTTCCTGCGCAAGGCGGACCTAAGAATCTTATTATCGACAACAGCAGTTCATCCGGTATTACACTACACGCATCACGCACAATTGCAGGGAATCTCCTTCTTTCGGGGAAATTCAGATTGGGTGATAATAATTTCACGGCATCGGCCGCTGATAAGGTTGGCACCACGGATTATGCAATAACCGATGGTACAGGTTCTCTTATTCTAACTGATGTGGGAACAACAGAAAAGTTCTTTCCTGTTGGCGCGACAGGTTATGCACCTGTCTGGATTACAAACAGCGGAGATGTAGATACTGTGGCAGTGAGAGTAGAAGCAGACCTGCAAGCTCTTCCCGAAGGCGGAAGAGTCAGAGCAAAATGGATACTGAATGAGGCTGCCGGCGGCGGTGGCAATTATACTTTAAAGTTTGGCTGGGCGGCTCAGCTTGAAGACGGAACATTCAGAAAGGATAGAGCGGCGAATGCAGGTATATTCTTATTAGGCTCCGATACCACCGAAGCTGGCAGCGGCAGTTATACAACTCAGTTTACAACCGCGCCCTATTCGGTTTCGCGCGGCGGCATCACCTCCCTCGGATCTTTTGGTGTAGGAAAATTCGGTGACATTACTGCTGGTGTGGATGGCAAGGAAGTTATACCTTCAAAGTTTAATCTTAGCCAGAATTATCCCAATCCTTTTAACCCAACAACTCAGATTAATTACTCATTAGCTCAAAGCGGTTATATCTCTCTTAAAGTTTTTAATCTCTTGGGTCAGGAAGTGGCTACTTTATTCGAAGGTTTTCAGCAAAAAGGAAATTATTCTGCAATATTTGAGGGCAGCAGGTTAGCAACCGGAATATATATTTATCGTTTGACTGCTGGAAATTTTACGGACATTAAAAAGGCCATGCTTTTAAAATAAGAATATGAAATCTCAACCTCACCTTTCCCTTTATTAAAGGGAGAGGGTAACGGAAATATTTTTTTCAGACTAACGGCATCTTTTATTTATTATTTAAATAAATTGAAGGGAGGTGAAGCAGCTTTATAATATTGTTTCTTTTTTTATCGATTCTATTGAGGTTCCCTAGAATCGGTAGTTCAAATTTTATAATCTAAGGAGGTTTCATAATGAAATCAAATTGGTTTTTTGTTCTTCTTTTGCTCTTTTTTTCAATGACTGTTTACCCGCAAGATTTTCACATTACCATTGATGCGGAGAAAGACACTTTCTATAGCACCTTAACCGGTCCAAATGACGGTTGGATCTACATACCGCCCGAGGCTTTTAACAATAACGGATCTACCGCCGATCCGGGGCCTGTCGATGAAATTGACCTTTCCACAAATTGGTATTCTGCTTGGGACGATACATTTCTTTACGTCTATGCAGATGTAACCGACGATATTGTAAACCAAACCGGTATTCCGGACTATTGGAGGAATGACTGCTTCGATGCCAAGGTTGATCCAGATTGGACCGGTACAGCCAACAATGAAGTCTTTTGTTTTGCAATGACCTGTAAAGATAGCGGCGATGTCGAACCATCGCTATATCCCGGTATCGGAAATATTCGTGAAACAGTCGGCGGAGGTTGGGTAGTCAACGGGGATTCATCCGCATTTAAGAGTGTTACTCCCCAAGACTATGCCCGTAAAGAGACTAACAATGGTTACGTTCTTGAATGTAGGGTCAAGTGGGAATGGATTGCTACAAATACTAAGGGACCTATTACTCCGCACCTAGGGGATGATATCGGTTTTGCTATCTCGATTCACGATAACGATAACGGTGCGAGTACGAGAGACAATTCTATCGAGTGGGCTGCCCAACTGTTGGATAATGTTTGGAATAGCTGCACAAATATGGGCTATATCGAACTCCTGGATAACCACAAAATGAAATATATACCGGAAAGTTTGAGAGATCCTTCGATCGTAAATTCGAATCCAGATATGTATATTCCTAAGTCATCAGCCGTTGCTGAAAAATCGAATGTTGTAAAAAACTTTAATCTTTCACAGAATTATCCAAATCCTTTTAATCCGGTTACATCAATTTCATATTCACTTGAAAAGTTATCCGATGTGAAAATCAGTGTGTACGACCCTCTCGGCCGGGAAGTGGAAATTCTAGTTAACGGCATGAAACCGGCGGGAACTTATACGGTTTATTTTGACGGATCAAACTTGAACAGCGGTGTATATTTTTACCAGTTGAAAGCAGGAGCGTTTATTCAAACCAAAAAGATGGTTCTGCTGAAATAACGACAAATGTCGCAATTTTAAATAAGGAAAATCTTCCGGTAGGTTTTGATGGATATCTAATTTTTTTAGAGGATTTGATTGAGAGAAATACCAAAAAAAATCAAAACCTATCGGGGGAAATCTATCTAAGGAGCTTTGAGTAGAAGATTTTGCGTCAGATTAGGACGGGGGATATTTTGAATTAATCCATTTTGAGGTTACGGATTGGCAAGTGAATATATCTGAACCTTTTAAAATGCAAAAATTAGATATTATAAAAGAGTTTCTTCTGAAATAAAAGTGATAATAATATGGGAGTGAGAGTTTTTAGATGAATGTTACTATAATTTTATATTCTTTTTTTCTTTCGTTTCTACTATTATCTGTTACGAATTCTCAGAAACTGCAAAGCGATAATGGTGACGGAACTTACACAAACCCGGTTATTTATTCTGATTTCCCGGATCCTGATGTAATCCGTGTAGATTCAGTTTATTATATGGTCTCAACCACCATGTTTATTTTTCCGGGAGTAACCATACTAAAATCCTATGACCTGGTAAATTGGGAATATTGCAGCAATGCAGTCCAGCGTATGGATTTTAGTCAATGTTACAACCTGAATGGGTGTAATAGATACTCTCATGGTCAGTGGGCTACAAGTTTAAAATATAAAAATGGCAGATATTATCTGCTTTTCATTACACTTGATGAAGGCGGATTTATAGTAACAGCGACTAATCCGGAAGGTCCATGGCAAATTAAGAAATTGCCCAGAGGATTCTACGATCCGGGTTTATTTTTTGATGACGACGGGAAGATATATGTGGCCTTTGGCTATAATAATATTTCCGTTACCGAACTTGATTCAAATTTTACTGCTAAAAGCAGCGATGTACTTGTGTTTACAGGCGATATAAGATCCGGACTCGAAGGAACTCATGTATATAAAATTAACGGTTATTATTATCTTTATTGCACTTACGGCGGCGGCGACGGATTTCAGGTTGCTCTGCGTTCGACAAATATTTACGGGCCTTATGAAGAAAAAATTGTTATTAGAGACAATGGAAATCTCGGTACCGGCATTCACCAGGGAGCACTTATTGAAACGCAGACAGGCGAATGGTGGTCGGTAATTTTCCAAGATGGCGGCGCATTCGGGCGCTTCCCTACTTTGCAGCCTGTTACCTGGGTGGATGACTGGCCGATGGTAGGCGTTAATGGGAAAGGTGTTATAACTTACCAAAAACCAAATGTAGGGAAGGAGTATCCGATTACCACTTTACCCACATCGGATGAATTTGACAGCACCAATTTAGGTTTGCAATGGGGGTGGAATCATAATCCTGATCCGGCAAAATGGTCGCTCACTCAAAATCCCGGATTTCTTAGGCTTTCTACAAACAAGGTCGTATCCAATCTTCGTGATGCGCAAAATACTCTCACACAAAGAATATTCGCGTATTATTCTAGGACCTTACCCACAAGTGCGGTTGTAAAAATGAAGATTGACAGCATGGTAAACGGTGATATTGCCGGGCTCGCTGTTTTTCAAGACCCGTATGCTTTTATTGGAGTTAAAAAAGTCGATACTCTAAAATATGTTGTAATGGTAAATAACGGCAAAACCATCGACTCGGCGTTAATAAATACTTCTACAATATATTTGAAAGCTCAGGCTAATTACGGCACCAGCAGGGCTTCTTTCGGATATAGTATAGATAATAGTTTATATAAGAAAATTGGCAATAACCTCTCAATGCAGTTTAATCTTTCTGTTTTTACCGGGAATAAATTTTGCCTTTTCAATTTTGCTACAGTGGGAATCGATGGATTTGTTGACTTTGATTGGTTCAGAATAGATTGGAGTCCGATAACCGATGTGGATCATGGGGATAAGCTTAATGACAGCAATATTCCCGATAAATTCTTTTTAGAACAGAATTATCCTAATCCTTTTAATCCCGTTACAACAATTAATTACGGAGTACCGGAAGAATCCTTTGTTAATCTTTCTGTTTATGATATCCTGGGAAGAAAAGTAAAAACTATAGTTAACAATCCCCAACCTTCCGGTTCTTACAGTGAAATATTCAATGCAGCGGGTATGTCGAGCGGTTTGTATTTCTATAGTCTGCAAACGGGCAAACAGTTGACTTCAAAGAAAATGATGCTTATAAAATAAGAATTTTCTTGCATATTAATACCTTAATTGTAAATTGCAGGAACTAATGAAGGATGAAAAATTTTTATGCGAATGAGGCCTAAAATTCAGATTTTTTTCAATGCAATTGATTGATTTATATTGATTTTTCTTAAGAGAAAGGCTTTAATTCTTGATATTTTGAAATGTTTTTTATAGAATTAAAACGGTTCAAGTTTTATTTTATTAAGTATCTAAATTGAATATAAGAAATGTGCCTTAAGAGAAAAATAATATAATATAAAGTAAAGGATAAGGAGGTAATGATGATGAATTTATTTTACAAGTGCACCAGCAGCTTGCTTTTCTTTTTAACAGCAGGTTTGATCTTAACATACGGTTTACATGCCCAGAATATCGTAACAAACGGAAGTTTCGAGAATACTCCTCCCGGAGTGTATGATACTACAGGTGTGGATGGCTGGGTGATCCAAATTGGTAGTGTTTCAATACCTCCTGAGATATCAATTGTTGATGATACTGTTCAACAAGGTTCCCATTCTATGAGAATAATAGTGAATGCTGCCGGAACTAATCCTTGGGATATTCAGGTTGTTGCTGATAGCCTTCCCGTTCAACGAGGCGAGACATACAGTTATTCTATCTGGGCAAAATCGAGCGGGACTTCACAGGTTACCTTTACGGTCGGAGCTTATGTAACATTCTCGGAATATGCGGCAATCCGTCCTGCTTCACCTAATGTAAATAAGAACTGGCAGAAATATACTACTCAATTTACTGTTAATGATGCTCAGACGTTTGTTAGAGGACCAATTCATTTCTCCGTTGCCGCAAACGTCGGTGATACGATTTGGATTGATAATTTGAAAATAAATAATGTTAAAGATCCTTTAAAACCAATCGTTGTTGAAGCAGAATCAGGAACTCTCGGAGATTCCTTAACGGTTTTGCAGAATGGCGATACAAGCTACGTTACCGCTCTAAGAAATTACACGGGTTTTAATCCGGGGAATTCTCACCATGTTGGCACATATCAAATTACTTTCCCCGACAGTGGAACTTTTAATTTTTACGTCAGGGTTCGTACAAATACAGGCGGATTTAATGATGACAGCTTTTTCTTCGGAAACGGGTTCGGAACTAAAGATACCCTAAGCGATGAACAATGGATTTTTGTCAATCAGCTTGCTGCTGCAGGGTTCGCTGATTCTGCAGACATTGTTTATGATCCGGGCGGGCTTGGAAACGGCATATGGAAATGGGTAAATCTTACTAGAAATCATTATACTGGCGATAGTTCCGGCGCTTTTATTGTGAAACCGGACAGCTTGACTCGAATATTTCAGATTGCCACCCGTGAAGATGGATTGGATATAGATAAATTTGCATTCGGTCGTGCGGGTTTATACTATACAGTTTGGGATTTGGATAATGCGGCACCCGGATCTACCCAGCTTCCGAGTCAAGTGTGGAATGGACCTCCTCTTGCTTCCGGACAGCCGAAGTGGGTTGGTTCTGCTTACAGTCCTAACCAAGCTCCCAAGTTTGAAGATTATTGGAATCAGGTAACTCCTGAAAATGACGGCAAGTGGGGAACTGTTGAAGGGACTAAAGATGTAATGAATTGGTCTGGTTTGGATGCTGCATATAATTTTGCTAAAGACAACGGTTTTCCTTTCCACTTCCATGTCCTTGTTTGGGGCCAGCAGCAGCCAAGCTGGATAAGTTCTTTGCCTCAGGATGAACAGCTTCAGCAAATTACGGAATGGTTCCAGGCTGTCGCCGACAGATACCCCGATATTGATTATCTGGAAGTGGTAAATGAAGCTTTACCTTCACATAATCCCCCGGATGGACAAAACGGCCGGGCTAATTATAAAGCGGCATTGGGAGGTGATGGAACCACCGGATGGGATTGGGTTCTTAATGCATTCAGGCTGGCACGTCAAATATTCCCCCGTACTACCAAGCTGATGCTTAATGATTACAGCATTATCAGCAGCTCCTCTAGTACTGTTCAATACCTGAATTTAATCAGGCTTTTGCAGGCAGATACTTTGGTGGATATTATTTGCGAACAGGGACATACATTTACTGTTTCGGCAGCTTCAGTAACCATGAAGAAGAACCTGGATTCTCTTGCATCTACCGGCTTGCCCATCCAAATAACTGAGTTCGATATAAATAATTCGAACGATGCTTCTCAGCTTTCCGAGTATAAAAGAGTATTTCCTTTATTATATCAGCATCCGGGGGTGATGGGTATTACTTTGTGGGGCTGGAGAGTAGGCCTCTGGCAGCCAAATGCCTATCTCTTTACAAATAGTAATACTGAAAGACCTGCATTGGCTTGGCTGCGGGATTACCTAGATACGGTTAACATTGTGGTTTCGGTTGATGCTGCTGAAGGAACTCCACGAACCTTCCAGCTCTTCAACAATTATCCTAATCCTTTTAATCCGTCTACAAAAATAAAATATAATATTGCGGCTGCTTCTAATGTCTCACTTAAAATCTATGATATTCTGGGAAGAGAAGTGGAAACTCTTGTAGATCAAATGCAGTCCCCGGGCCAATATACCGTTACATTTAATGCTCAGAATCTTTCCAGCGGAATTTACCTGTACCGTATTGAAGCGGGTAATTTTATTGCGGTTAAAAAATTGATCTTGATGAAATAATTATTCTTAAGAGGAACTTGTTTAAACATACAGGTTCCTCTTTTTTTAAAACATTTCGAAAGAGGATATTAAAAACTGGATATTTGAGGCTTGATATCGATTTCTTAAGCGACTATCGGAAATCCGGAATTTTAAAGAACGATTCACAGATAATAAACAGAAGGATTATAATCTCATTTTAAGGAGATTTGTTTATTGAAATTGGATAGCATATTATTTACCGCTTATGTGGGATAGGAGCAGGTATTTAAATATTGTCTGAGTTCATTTTCAGTAATCATACTAAAAAATTTGTTTTATTAACAAGCGAAAAAATGAAAAAGGTTATTGAAATTCTCTTCATTACATTCTTTGCAGTCATTTCTCTGGCCTCTTCAATATTTCCACTCCAGGTTAAAAAAGAATCTTATATATCTTCAGTAAAAGAACCCGGTGCTTTTATCTTGTCTGAATCAGGAAAATCTGCCCCTCTACTGGTTAGTTCCAAAGATTATCCGGGAGTCATTCGCGTACTTAAAAACCTGAAAGAAGATATAGGGAAAGTAACAGGCGTTGAACCCCTTATTTCTATCGATACGATACCTCGGTCAAAGGAAATTGTTTTGGCAGGAACCATCGGCAGAAGCGATCTTATAGATAAGCTGATCAGTGAGAATAAATTGGATGCTGCAGGAGTAGTAGGTAAATGGGAGACATTTATAATCCAGGTAATCGAAAAACCTTATAAGAATATCGATCGTGCTTTAATAATTGCAGGGAGCGATAAAAGAGGCACAATCTTCGGGATATATGACTGCTCCGAAAAAATTGGAGTTTCGCCCTGGTATTGGTGGGCAGACGTTCCTGTTAAAAAACAACCGGCACTTTACGTTCTTCCGGGAAGGTATTCAATGGGTGAACCGAAAGTTAAATACAGGGGAATCTTTATAAATGATGAAGCACCGGCAATGTCCGGGTGGTCTATTGAAAAATACGGCACGGATATGTTTAATCATCAATTATATGAACATATGTTCGATTTGATTTTAAGGCTTAAAGGAAATTTTCTATGGCCGGCAATGTGGGGAAGAGCTTTTTATGATGATGATTCTTTAAATCCCAAACTCGCCGATGAATACGGAATTGTAATCGGTACATCGCATCACGAACCGATGATGCGGGCACATGTAGAATGGCAGCGCTATGGTGAAGGTCCCTGGAACTATGAAAAAAATCCTGCGAACCTGCAGGCATTCTGGAGAAAAGGAATTGAACGGATGGGGAATAATGAAAGTATTGTTACATTGGCTATGCGCGGAGACGGGGACGAAGCCATGAGTCCTACGGCGAACGTGGCTTTGTTGGAGAAAATTGTCCAGGATCAGCGGAAAATAATTGCTGATCTAACCGGTAAAGATGTAACTCGTATTCCCCAGGTATGGGCGCTCTACAAGGAAGTAGAGGAATATTATGATAAAGGAATGAGGGTGCCCGACGATGTGACTGTCTTGTTGTGCGACGACAATTGGGGGAATATCCGGAAGCTCCCGGCTTTAACTGAGGAACCTCGCAATGGCGGCTATGGTATCTACTATCATTTCGATTATGTGGGTGGTCCCAGAAATTATAAATGGCTGAATACGAATCAGGTTGAGAAAGTCTGGGAACAGATGCACCTGGCGTACGAATATAATGCCCGCCAAATATGGATTGTAAATGTCGGGGATCTTAAACCGATGGAATTCCCAATAAATTTTTTCCTCGACTATGCTTGGAACCCTAGTGAATGGACCGCAGAAAACCTGCCTGAATATTATAGGCTCTGGTCAGAACAGCAGTTTGGAAAAGAACATGCTGAAGAAATTGCAGATATAATTTCCAAGTATACAAAATATAACTCTCGCCGTAAGCCTGAAATGCTTTCCCCTGAAACATACAGCCTGGTTAATTATTTGGAATTTGAATCTGTAGTAAATGACTACAATAAACTCAAGGACCAGGCTCAAAAAATTTATGATTCAATCCCTAAAGAATATAGGGATGCTTTTTATGAACTGGTAATTCATCCAGTTTCTGCCTGCGCTAATTTAAATGATCTCTATTTTATTGCAGGGAAAAATCATCTTTATGCCAAGCAGGGAAGAGCATCAACAAATATTTTGGCGGAAAAAGTCCGGAAATTGTTTCATAAGGATGCGGAGATAACCGACTATTACAATAATACCCTAGCCGGCGGCAAGTGGAAACATATGATGGATCAAACCCATATCGGATATACTACATGGCAGGAGCCTGGAAAAAATATTATGCCTGAAGCCGAAGAGATTGAGCTTCCTAATGAGGCGGATATGGGAGTAGCTGTTGAAGGTTCGGAAAAGTGGTGGCCGGAGGAGAAGAGCAATGCACTATTGCCGGAATTTAATGCATATGATCAGAAACCGCATTACTTTGAAATATTTAACAGGGGGAAAGCTCCTTTCGAATATAGTATAAGCTCCGGAAAACCCTGGATTAAAATCAGCAAAGAAAAAGGAAAAATAGAAACTGAAGAAAGAGTATGGATAAATGTTAATTGGACCAAAGCTGAACACGGGAAAATGAATATTCCCCTGACTATTAATGGAGCGGGTAAAAAAGTGATTGTTACTGCTGTTGTCATTAATCCTTTAATACCTAAACGTGATCAGGTTGAAGGATTTGTGGAAAGTGACGGGTATATATCAATTGAAGCAGAGCATTTTACAAGAATTTATAATTCAGGTTCCTTTAAATGGATAAAGATTCCGAACCTTGGGCGCACCGGATCATCAATGACAACTATACCGGTTACGGCAAATATCCAAGCTCCCGAAATTAATAATCCGCATCTTGAGTATAAGGTTTGCCTTTTTTCAAAAGGGGAGATAAAGATAAATGCATTCTTCTCTCCTTCATTAAATTTCGGCGGAAACGGGAAAAGATATGCCGTTGCAATCGATGATGAACGGCCCCGGGTAATTAATATTCACGAGGCAGATACAATTCCCGATTGGGAATACCCCCAGTGGTGGAATGAAACCGTATCAAATAATATTAAGATTAAAACAACCACGCATTCCGTAATTGAAGCGGGAGAACATATATTGAAATTTTGGGCTCTGGATCCGGGAATTGTTCTTGAAAAGATTGTGATCGGGACGGGGGAGCCGAAAATGTCCTATTTAGGTCCTCCCGAAAGTTATATTGGGAAAATTGATAAAAAGAAATTCTGAAAATTCTGAATAAAAATAAAACTTTCCTTAAATTAGTGATGCAAAAATTCATTTAATTACTGAGGAGAACTATAATGACTAAATTATGTTCAGTTATATGTATTCTCTTATATTTAATTTTATTCTCTCAAGCCAATTCAAATGCTCAAACGAAGATAGAAAAAAGATTATTCGGCACTCTTCCGGACGGCAGAGAAGTCTATGCCTATACTCTTAAAAATTCTTCCGGAATGAAGGCGGAAATTATACAATTCGGGGCTATAGTACGCACTTTATCTGTTCCGGACCGCAATGGAAAATTCTCCGATATTGTCCTGGGGTATGATGATCTTAAAAGTTATGAAAATCAGAATGCATATTTCGGATCAATAGTCGGCAGGTACGGCAACAGGATCGCAAAAGGGAAGTTTACATTGGATGGAAAAGATTACCAGCTTACTGTAAACAGCCCTCCAAACCATCTTCACGGAGGCGTAGCAGGATTCAGCAAGGTTTTATGGAATGCCCAGCCCGTAGACAATCCTGAGAATCCTGCACTCAAACTGACCTATGTGAGCAAAGACGGCGAGGAAGGATATCCGGGTACGGTCACTATTACGGTAACATACACCCTTACAAAAGATAATGAGCTCCGGATTGATTATAAAGGAACTACGGATAAAACGACAATTTTTAATCCTACTCATCATTCATATTTTAATCTCACAGGCGATCCGACAAATACTATTCTTGATCATGAATTAATGATCAATGCAGATACCTTTACTCCGGTTGATGCAAATTTAATTCCAACCGGCGAATTAAAAAAAGTGGAAGGTAATCCCTTTGATTTCCGCAAGCCTGAAAAAATAGGGGCAAGAATTAATGAAAAAGATGAGCAGCTGCGTTTTGGACGCGGCTATGATCATAACTGGGTACTTAACGGTTATAATAAAAGCGTACGTTTATCGGCTACGGTTTATGATCCAAAAAGCGGAAGATACATGGAAGTATTAACAGACCAGCCCGGACTTCAGTTTTATTCGGGAAATTTTCTGGATGGCTCGGCTAAAGGTAAAAATGGAATCTCTTATGGGCACCGTACCGGCCTTTGCCTTGAAGCCCAGGTATTCCCGGATTCTCCGAATAAAAAGAATTTCCCTTCAGCTGTTTTAAAACCGGGCGAAACTTATCATCAGACTACTATTTATAAATTCTCAACCAAATAATTCAGGAGAACTTTCATGGGAACTCTACAAACTCTGGATTGGGTAATGATTGCCGGTTATTTTGGAATCCTTCTTTCTGTTGCGTGGTGGGTAGTAAAAAAACAAAAAAATGAAGCGGCTGATTATTTTCTTGCCGGACGAAATTTAAGCTGGTGGATTATCGGAGCTTCAATTTTTGCTTCTAATATCGGATCCGAGCATATTGTCGGCCTGGCCGGTACGGGAGCGAAAGACGGTATTATTTTTGGACATTATGAATTTCATGCCTGGTGCCTTTTAGTACTTGCCTGGATATTCGTTCCTTTTTACGCACGCTCATTGGTTTTTACAATGCCTGAATTCCTGGAGAGACGTTTTTCCACCAGTTCGCGGTATGTCCTATCAATAGTTTCTATTGTTACATTCATAGTTTCAAAAATTGCGGTGGGAATATTTGCCGGCGGAGTCGTATTCGCTACCCTGCTGCCTGAGCTACAGTTAACTATAGCCGGACATGTTATCGACAGCTTTTGGATCGGTTCCGTTCTCGTTATAGCATTGACTGGATTGTACACCGCACTGGGAGGAATGAGAGCAGTTGCATATACTGATGCAGTGCAGGTCTCGATACTTATTTTAGGATCGGCGCTATTAACTATCTATGGCCTCATTACATTAGGAGGCTGGGGAGAGCTACGAAGAATTTGTGGCTCGGAAATGTTTAATTTATGGAGACCATTAACCCCCCCAGGTGTAGAAAGTACATGGGCGCCTATTTTACAAAAAAATGCATCTGGAGAAATAGTAAAACAGGCATGGTATTTTAATGGGAATTTACCGTGGCTCGGCATGGCAATCTGTGCCCCTGTAATCGGTTTGTGGTATTGGTGCACTGATCAATATATTGTTCAGCGAGCTTTGGGAGCACCAAATGAGCAAACAGCCCGGAGGGGAGCTATTTTTGCAGCCGTATTAAAATTATTCCCGGTTTATCTTTTTATTATTCCTGGTCTTATCTGTTTTGCCCTTGCGAAAAGCGGGAAGGTTCCCGGTCTCGAAGTTGTGTATGACCATGTCACCCGACAAGCCACCTCTCATGCTCAAGCAGCGTTTCCACTAATGGTTGAACATTTATTGCCCACTGGTCTCAGAGGTATTGTTGTAGCAGGCTTGCTTTCTGCATTAATGGGATCCTTAGCCGGTGTTTTTAATGCCTGTTCTACGCTCTTTACCGTAGACATTTATGAAAAACTTAAACCTAAAGCAAGCCAGGGAGAAATTGTGAGAATGGGACGCATTGCCACTACCGTAATGGTGCTGATTGCAATGGCATGGATTCCTGTCGTAAAAGGAGCAACCGGCCTTTATAATTATTTGCAGACAGTTCAGGGTTATTTAGCTCCGCCCATTTTTGTCGTCTTTTTCTTCGGGGTTTTTTGGAAGCGCTTAAATGCTAAAGGATGTTTATGGGCAATGATCATCGGATTTGTTCTTGGTTTGTTTAGGATGCTTGTCGATACCCCCGTAACCCTAGGAACAACAAAATATTCGGAAGGTTCATTCTTATGGATTATAAACAACATTAATTTCCAGTATTTCAGCATTCTGATTACAATAATATCTGCTTTGGTTATGATTGTTATTAGTTATTTTACTCAGGAACCGGATTATTCAAAAATTACTAATCTTTCATTCGGAACAACTACTCACGAACATCGATCGGAATCTAAAGCAAGCTGGGGATGGCGTGAGGTAGTTGCATCCATAATCGTAGTTCTTGTAATTGCAGCAGGTTATCTCTATTTCACAGGATAATTATAATTTAATTAGGATATAGAATGATTGATCTGAAAAAATACGAAGTCTGGTTTGCCACCGGCAGCCAGCATTTATACGGACCGGAAACATTAAAGAAGGTTGCCGAGGATTCTCAATCCATTGTAGACGGTTTGAATAAATCCGGCAGCCTTCCTGTAAAAATTATTTTCAAACCTGTCCTTACAACCCCCGAATCCATTTACTCTTTGTGCTATGATGCAAACAATAATGCAAACTGTATCGGTTTAATCACCTGGATGCATACTTTTTCTCCTGCCAAAATGTGGATTGGCGGATTAAAAGTACTGCAGAAACCTTTTGTCCATCTGCATACTCAATTCAACAGGGAAATTCCTTGGGATTCTATTGATATGGACTTTATGAACCTTAATCAATCTGCTCACGGTGACCGTGAATTCGGCTTTATATGCACAAGGATGGGAAAAAAAAGGAAAGTGATTGTAGGTTACTGGCAGGATAAGGCTGTGCTGCAGAAGCTTAATATATGGATGCGCGCTGCCTCGGCATGGACAGATGCCCAGGGTGGAAAGATTGCCAGGTTCGGAGATAATATGCGCGAAGTGGCTGTCACCGAAGGAGATAAGGTAGAAGCGCAAATGAGGTTCGGTTATTCTGTAAACGGGTATGGAGTCGGTGAATTGGTAAGGCATGTTAACCTGGTTTCCGATTCCGATGCAGTTAGGTTAATCAAAGAATATGAGGAAAAATATTCTTTGTCGCCGAATCTGAAGAAGGGCGGAGAAAAATATCCGAACCTGATTGACTGTGCTAAAATAGAGATTGGGCTTCGAACATTTTTGAAAGAAGGTTCATTTAAAGGATTTACTACAACATTTGAAAATTTAAATGGATTAAATCAGCTCCCCGGATTAGGCGTCCAGCGGTTAATGGCCGAGGGTTACGGTTTCGGAGCAGAGGGTGATTGGAAAACGGCTGCATTGGTGCGTGCCATGAAAGTAATGTCCGCCGGTTTAAAAGGCGGCACATCCTTTATGGAGGACTATACATATCATATGAGCCCGGATACTCAAAAAGTACTCGGTGCTCATATGCTTGAGGTATGTGAATCAATAGCGGACGGAAAACCGGGGCTTGAAATTCATAAGCTGGGTATAGGCGGTAAAGATGATCCCCCGCGGCTTGTATTTAATGTCCACCCGGGTGATGCCCTTAATGCATCGTTGATAGATGTGGGTAACCGGTTCCGCCTGATTGTGAATGAAGTATCGGTTGTTCCGCCCGAAAAACCTTTGCCAAGGCTTCCTGTTGCCCGGGCACTATGGATTCCAAAGCCTAATCTCGAAACTGCTGCACATGCCTGGATCTTAGCCGGCGGAGCCCATCATACAGGCTTCAGTTCTGCAATTACTCCGGAATACCTTGAAGATTTTGCGGAAATGGCTGATATTGAATTACTTTTAATTAATGATTTTACTAAAATATTTGAATTCAAGAAAGAATTGAGGTGGAATGAGGCTTATTATAATAGATGACCGGCCCGTTGGTAATTCGGCGTCTTTTAATTGATTTAAATTCTGGGGTGATATTTGTTATAATAATTTTTATACTATAAAGTGCGATTCTTTTCTGTTAGGTTGAGAAAATTCTATTTATTTTAGAAATTAAGGAAAAAGGTTGGCTCATAAAAACTTTATTTATTCTCTTCTAAGCAGGAGCATTCGTGCCTGAGAATAACTTCAGCGCTATCCTGCTTTTATCCTGTCCGGATCGCATCGGACTCGTTTCGCGCATATCGCATTTTGTATTTGAACGGGGGGGAAATATTCTCGATCTGGATGAACATGTTGATGTGGAGAATAAGCAATTCTTCATAAGGATAGCATGGGATATGAATAATTTTTCTATACCGGAAGGTGAAATTAACAGCGCATTCACACCTTTAGCAAAGGAATTTAATGCACAATGGAGAGTAAATTTTTCTCGGAAAAAACTGTGCGTGGCAATTTTTGCCTCTAAACTGGATCATTGTCTGCAGGAAATTTTATGGCGGCAGCATCTGGGCGAGTTTAACATCGAAATTCCTTTAATCATTTCTAACCATCAGGATTTAAAAACTTTAGCCGATCTGTATGGTATACCATATTATGTTTTTCAAATTGATGAAAAAATAAAGGAGGAACAGGAAATAAAAGAGTTGACATTGCTGAAAGAGCATAATGTTGATAGTATAGTTTTAGCAAGATATATGCAGATTTTAACTCCGGCATTCGTTAATCAGTTTCCTAACAGGATCATCAATATTCATCATTCTTTTTTGCCGGCTTTCGTTGGTCCTAATCCCTATAAGCAGGCTTATGAATACGGCGTAAAGATAATAGGCGCAACCTGCCATTATGTTACTAAAGAACTCGATGAAGGTCCGATTATAGAGCAGGATATAATCAGAATTTCTCATAAAGACAAGATTAGTGATTTGGTAAGAAAAGGAAGGGATCTGGAACGAATGATTCTTGCCAGAGCTTTATACTATCATGCACAGCATAGAATTCTGGTTTATGGTAAAAAAACAATCATTTTTGAATAACTAGTTAGCTTCTAAGGAGGTGATTAT
>DATKLQ010000048.1:0-3245 GCA_035542335.1 Ignavibacteriaceae bacterium
AAATTCCATGCAGTTCCGTTTCTTCTTCCGACTATTATTTTAGGTGAAGTTTGGGTAACGTAAACAGTCTGTCCGTCAAGTGAGCTTCCATATATAAGATGGACATCACTGTTCGGTAAATTACCATCAACAGACCAGGCACCCTGCGGGGAATCGACATTTTTTGATAGTAAATTTAATGATGAGGAAACATAGATATTTCTGGAGTACTTATCATACCAATGTATATATAAATTTTCATCGGGATTAGGCTGATATTCAGCATCTCCGCTGAGAGGCTGCTTCCATACTCTTCTTGCGGGAGCGGGATATTGACCATCCGTAAACCAGAATGTAAAGTTTAGATCATCTGTAATTGTTGTTCCGAAGCCGTCGCCGGTGTGTACTGTAGACCAATTTCCGCCGTAGTCTGTAGATCGGATAATCCCGTTATCCTGTAAACCGATAGTACGGAATCCTCTTTTGGAATCCATAAAATCTATCTCGGAGCAGCGCAGGCCTGTGACTGAATTACCGTTCCAATTCTGTACGTTACCTGATTCGTATGCAAATATTCCTCCGTCATTACCTGCCCAAAGTTTATTTCCGGATGCAGGATTAACATATAAGGCTGCAAAATCCGCATGCCCTAAATCTTTACTAGACCAATTTTTACCACCGTCAACCGATTCAAAAGCAGAAACCGAGGCAACCCAGATATCATTAGGATCGTAAGGGTTTATTAAGACAGCCTGCGCATGATCAACCTGGCCTGAGCTGCTTGACAGGCCATTGATATTGTTCGTTATATTGTCCCAGTTTGCACCACCGTTATTTGAAATAAAAACACCCTGTAAATTTGCACTCCCGTCTTCAACAAGCAGGGCAAGAGTGCTTGGGTCAGCATTACAAAGGGCAATAGAAGCTCTTCCGAACGGCGAGGTAACTGCATTTACGAGCTGCCAGGTCTCACCTCCGTTTAGTGTACGGAAAACTCCTTTGTTTACGACACATGTATATTGAATGTTCGGGATTGTCGGATTTATAATTAGATCCGTAGCTTCTCCCGCGAGAACATTTTTCCACGTATTCCCTCCGTCGGTAGATCTAAGTATACCGTCTGTGCATGCGGCATTCAGTACTTTATTATTCCCCGGTAAATATTCAATTCTATAAAATTCAGTCGGATCTTTTGGAAGAGTAATTTTTGACCAATTGATACCGGCATTAACTGTATGGAACATTCCGCCGCCTTTATACCTGCTGTAGTCTCCTGTTCCGACAAAGATATCATCCGGATTATCCGGATGAACGGCGAAAGCCCTTACAGAAGGATTAGGCAGTCCGTCTCCCAGACTGTTCCAAACACCTATTCCGTCGGAAGATCTTGCTCTCCACAAACCGCCGGAACACGCCCCGGCATAAACATAATAGCCATTATTTATTCCTCTTACATATATTCCTGAAATTCTGCCGTTGTATCCGTAAGGAGATATGGCACCTACGGGACCAATTGAAAGCCAGCTTGTACTAGATACCTTTTCATTTTGCTTAGCCTCCTTCATACCGGAAACTTCTAAAGCATTTGTGTATTCCGCAGCACTCATGGATTCCCGGTAAACTTTTTTTACTCTGTCGGGATCTTCATGCTCCTCCTTGCCGCTCTCATCTCTATCATATATCTGCGAAATAATTTCAAAATTTCTAAAGCCGGCTAAAAATAAAATGAAAACCAAAATTTTTAATCTCATATAAACTCCTAATTAAAGGTAAAAGAAGATTGGTATTATTTTCGTTTGAATTTTTAAGAGATAAAAAGAAAGAAGCTTGGAAGAAACTTAATAAGGGGATCTTTTTCGCGGTATAGATAAAATGTACTAATTTGATTATGAAGGGAATAGAGAAGGATTAATCCATGCCGGATCTAGGAAAAAATCTCCTGGATATTAAATTCCAAATACAAAAAGACAAATGACAAATAATGTTCAATAATCAATCATATCGCACTTAAAGATTTGAGATTTCTAAATTGTAAATTGAATATTATTTTCCGCCTGAAGCGGATCAGCTCGTAGAGTACGTCAGACTCTGCGGTCGAAGACTCCGTCTGAGTCTTCGGACTCTGACGAGAGTCTGACGACCTTTGGCTGAGGAATTTGTTATTTATATATTGGAATTTTAAGTTACCGTGCCGGCGTCCGCCGGTTTAATGGTTCTGAATAGGCAGCACTCTTTCCCTTAACGCTTTTGAAATTGCCTGGGATTTTGAATGTACATGCAGCTTATCATAAATATTCCTAATGTGCGCTCTGATTGTAAAAGTGCTTAGGAATAATTTTTCCGCTATCATTTTATTGTCCAGCCCCTGGACAAGCAGGTCGAGAACTTCCATTTCACGGGGAGTAAGATTGTAGTCCTCTTTTTTTGGAGGCGCATATTGCTTAAACATTTCAAGAACTCTTCTGGCAATGTCCGGGGACATCGGGGATGCACCGGCAAATGCCTGCTCAACTATATCTATAATTTGCGACGGCATAATCGGTTTTGATACGTATCCGCATGCGCCGGCACATATTGCATTAAATACATTTTCATCATCCTTAAAGACAGATAGTACGGCAATCTGAACGTTGGGATGCTCTTTCTTTAAGATTGCAGTTGCTTCAATGCCTGAAATCCCCGGCAGCTCAATATCCATTAAGACAACATCAGGTCTTATCTTCCCAAATACTCTCATCAAATCTTCAGCACAGCTGAACGAACCGGCAACTTCAAATTCGTTATTGCTTTTTAAGATATAGGATATCCCCATCCGGATATCTTCATTATCTTCAACTATTGCTACGGTTATCGGCATGTAATAGATAGCTCCTTAAAGTGAGTGTTTGAATGGATGAATGATTAAAAGATTAAAAGATTAAAAGATTAAAAGATTAAAAGATCAAAAGATTAAAAGATTGAGAATTAGTTTTTCAGGACAATTAGATCTATATAAACATGCAGGCTTGCAATCATGCTGCGTCATGCAGCCATGCGTTCATGCAAGCTCTCGATCCGGGACAATCAATCATTCAACCATTCAACCATTCATAAAATATAGTAATTATGTTCACCTATGTTTCCATCAAATATCAGCTTAATTACAGCACTTCTCAATAGTTCATTTGTACTATATTTTAAATTCCAGGTTTAGAACTGTTCCTTTATCTTTTTCGGAATTAATATTCAAGTGCGCATTAATATTTTCCGCGCGTTTCTTCATAAAT
>DATKLQ010000049.1:0-2552 GCA_035542335.1 Ignavibacteriaceae bacterium
AAGGGACGGATCACGGCCTAAAGCCGAAGTAACCTCGACCAGGACTGAATCGCAAAAAATAAGAGTCGGCCACATTAAAACAGCCGCAAAAACCAGATACACTGCAATATGTCTAGCACTATTATACATGCCATAGAGGAGCAGTAATGAAGCTGAACCGATAATCAGGACGACCTCAGAAGTTGCACTTCCCTTGGTGCCAGATCCAAAAAGCAAGAAAATTGCTATAGCAAAAACAAAACTATCAGCATAGATTGCTGATCTGTCTCTGGAAAGGTTTTTGGCTTGCCGGTCTCGAAAATACGCCCAAACAATTAAAAGGATCGAGAGGACGCAAAGTTGACTAAGGGAATTCTTGTCTGGCGTGACCCCAATCCACATCGACATTCCACTCCAACGACCATATAAAACTCCCAAGTGAGGATAGTATTTAATTAATACAAGAGATAACGGTACAAGTACATACGCACACCGCCTAAAAACACTCTCTAGCGCTTCAAGTGGGGCGCGCTCACTCAATACAACCATAGCTATTGGAATCGCTTCTGCCAGCCTTATCCAACTCTTAAATGATGAAAATGCGCTGTCTGACCATAGAATACTAATCCCCAAAAAAATAAACAATAATATTAATGCGAGGTTATCTTTAAAAATAAGAGGCCATTTTGTCTTCCTTCTGAAAAGAATCAATAGAGAAAATAAAAGGAGTGCAATCAGCACTAACCTGCTGACCGGGCTCCCGGCGTCAAGATCCACAGATTCAATTGTCCATGTGTCTATATAATATGATGAACGGCTTTGTTCAAACCATGATCCAAAAGGCCTTGACCCTTGAATGAGCATATAGAATGTAGGAATCCACAGAGCGAGGGATGATAACGGATTTCTTTTACGTTCGATCCAGAGGAGCAGAGCGATCAGGCCCACACAGAGTGTGAGTGCTAATATAGGAGGCATAGCTGGGAATGCTTTCTATTTATAAATTCTTTATTTCCCTTTAAGATACTCGATTGCACTTATTATTCCGTCTGCGGCATTCTGGAAATTAAATCCATTTACCATCTCTTTTGCGCATTTTGAAAAGGATTTTAATTCGACGGAGTTTTTTAATAAACCTGTTATTTTTTCAGCCCATTGTTCTGAGTCAAGAGGTAAAACAAATCCATTTATCCCATCCAGTACTAATTCCCCCGCTGCTGCTGTCATTTTAGTTGTAATAACAGGCAGACCTGCAACCATGGCTTCATTTATTACAACTCCCCAGCAGTCCTCGGATGTTGGTAATAAAAGTACTTTAGATTGTGCGTAGTATTCCGGCAAGTCTCTGTGTTCAATAAATCCTGCGTAATGATAATTTATGCCGTTTTCCTTCAATGCATTGAACATATCGTTCTTAAGTTTTTCATCTCCATCGCCAATTATTAAAACGCTACAATTACCAATTTTATTTTTTATCTTTATCGCAACCTCGGCAAAAAATAAGGGGTTCTTTATGCCTACTATCCTCCCAGAAAACATTATATCGTATTTGCTTTTTATATTTTTGCCATTTAAGTTCTTATTGAAATATTCGTTGTCGGCACAGAGCGCACTTAAAAAAAGCTGCTCATCTTTGATATTTTTATTGAAGGACCTGTACATGTTCAATGTCTGTATGCTTGCTCCTATAAAAACATCAGAAAAATATTTATAAGCAATTTTCCTCGCACATATTTTAAACCAGGAAATATTTTTATTTCTTTCAACCCAGGTATCCGATAATACCGCTAATTTACTTTTTATAAATTTAGAACATAAAAGAGCTAAAATCACTGTCGGCTGATAACCAAACCATATGATTATTTCAGGTTTGTTTTTTAATAAAAAGGATATTATTCCAAAATTAATGAACCTCTCCCTATTTTTTCGACTGATGGTAATATTCTTTAGAAACGTTTTGGGGTATTCCCCTAACTGAAACTTCCAGAGACGTCGTTGTTCTTTATAACTGCAGTACACAACATGGAAATCATCCCCATAATGCTTAAAAATATTTTCGTAAACCTTTTCTCTCCATGGAGCCGGCGTGTCGGTTACTACTAAATATTTCATTGATGATTATCTCCATTAAGGTTATGTTTATTATACCGTGAATTCAATTGCACAAAAATATCATCCATTATTTTTGTAGTTAAAAGAATCTCCCGATAAGAAATAGGTAAGTCTGCACCGTCTGTTACAGATCTGTAGAAAGACTCAATTAAATATTTTCTGCCGGACTCAAAATAGAAGTCTCGCTTAATAAATTTTTTAATATTAGTAACTGAATTCGCAATGTATTGCTTTGCATCAATTAGGGGCGGAATGAAATGGTTCAGGTAGTATTTGTAATTCTTACTAACTTTAATAACTGTTTGGTGTTCATGATCTACAATTAATGAATTTTTTGGGCCATATATACGAAATTGTTTTATAGGCGGAGTAATTTGAGATGAAAAAGTATAATATGCTGAAGTGTTTTCATTATCGTGAATAATAACCCTTAATTCGTCTATTATTTCGTTTTCATTAAT
>DATKLQ010000050.1:0-19662 GCA_035542335.1 Ignavibacteriaceae bacterium
AAAGATAAACATGAGCTTAAATGTTACATCATTTATTAATTATTGTGTATAATTTTAGCCGCGAATTTCACTAATTTCTGAAATGAAATTCGTTCAATTAGCCTTGTAATTTAGCCGCAAACATGCCTGCTCGCCTCGCGGCGAAACCGCGGGCCGGCAAGGCGGATTTCACTAATTTTTAAAAATTTTAATTCGTGTAATTCGTGGCTTATTTTACCTGGTCGATGGGTATGCGGGGCTTGTTCTTTAGCTTTTTGAATTCGGAAGGAGTAAATCCTGTTACTTTTTTAAATTGATTTGATAGATGCTGAACACTGCTGTAGCCCAGCTTATAGGAAATCTCGCTCAATGTAAGTTCGTCGTAAATAAGAAGTTCCTTAACTTTTTCAATTTTCTGGTTAATAAAATATTTTTCGATTGTAATACCTTCTTTAGATGAAAAGAGAGAACTGAGATGCTGATAGCTCATATTCATCTTATCCGATAAATAGGAGGAAAAATTTTCATTTAAAAGCTGATCGTTTGCATTATGATGAATCAGCTCGATGATTCTCAATTTAATCTTTTCAATAATCTTTGCCTGCCTGTCATTGAGCAGCTCAAAGCCGTTGTTTTGAAGCACTTCCTTTATTTTCGAGATATTTATCTCCTCACCCTCTGACTCAATTACCGCCTCTCCAAGCTGAACATTCTTTACGTTCAGATTTAATTTCTCGAGTTCTTCTTTTACAACTTTAATACAGCGCGGACAAACCATATTTTTAATGTACAAGGTTTTTTCCGCACCTGAGGCTCCTGAATTCATTGATTTTTTTCTCGCTAAAATCTTTTATTTTCGTTAAAAGGAAAATAATAATTTTATTAAGGAAAAAATATGAAAAAGCCGTTGGCCTGCTTTTCTTTTCTTTTCATTGTTCCTCTTTTATTTTCTCAAAAAAAGGCTTTTACAATCGAGGATTTGTACAGGATAAAAAGTGTTGATAACCCGGCAGTTTCTCCATCAGGGGATAAAGCTGCTTTTATGGTTACCGAATATAATTTAAAAGAAGGGAGATCAAACAGCGATATTTATATAATCAATAAAGACGGAACCGGTTTAGTTAATATTTCGGTTCCGGACAAGGATGAGACTTCCCCATTCTGGATAAATGCTGATGAACTCGGATTCCTAAAAGAGGATCAGCTTTATTCTTATTCATTAAAGAACAAGGAAACTGAAGAAATAACAAACTTTTCGGCGGGAACCTCAAGCCCTGTCTCTTCCGCAGACGGTAATGTGATTGCATTTACTTCTGATATTTATAAGGAATGCGGTACCGATAATGACTGCAACGATAAATTAAAAAAATTAAATGAAGAAGGTCCGATCCAGGCTTATGAGGCGGATGCCCTTTTATTTAGGCACTGGACTGAATTCAGGGGACTTAAAGAGACTCATCTTATGATCTTTGACCGTGTGAAAAAAAATTATAAGGATATTGCACACAGCGAATGGCTTTCATCCATGTTTAAGCTTGGAGGAGACGTAAAATATGATATCTCTCCGGATGGAAAAGAAATATGCTTTATCTCCAGCCCTGAAAGCAATCTGGCTGCAACCACTAATGCCGATCTTTATACTGTTTCAATATACGGCGGTGAGATTACCGATATAACCCAAAGCAATAAAGCCTGGGACGGTGCTCCGTCATATTCACCTGACGGGAAATATATTGCTTACCTTAAGCAGATTACTCCCGGATACGAAGCTGACAGGTATAGAATAGCTCTATATGACAGATCCTCGGGTGAAACGAAAATGCTCACCGAGAATTTTGATTATACCATTAATCATATGGAATGGAGCAAGGATTCACGTTACATTTATTTTACGGCAGATTTTGAGGGATACAATCCAATTTACAAAATTGATATTGCGTCTCATGAAATATTTCCTGTTACTGAAAAAAAATCCATTTCCGGATTTGAGTTAGCAGCGGATAATTCAATCTTTTGTATGGAAAAGTCCGTTGACAGGCCGGGAGAAATTTACAGGATAGATCCTGAGAGCAAGGAACTGAAGCAGCTTACCGCTTTCAACAAAAAAATTCTCGAAGAAGTGGATGTACGGCCTGCCGAACAGATGTGGGTTGAGGGAGCTGACGGAATTAAAGTCCATGTTTTCATTGTTAAGCCGCACAGTTTTGATCCTTCAAAAAAATATCCGTTAATTCTTAATGTGCATGGAGGTCCACAGGGGCAGTGGATGGATTCATTCCGCGGAGACTGGCAGGTTTATCCCGGTGCCGGGTACATTGTTGCATTCCCAAATCCGCATGGTTCCACAGGCTACGGAAGCAAATATACCGAATCGATATCAGGCGACTGGGGCGGGAAGCCATTTGAAGATTTAATGAAAGTAGTTGATGAGCTTGAAAAGCTTCCATATATAGATAAAGACAGGATCGGTGCCATGGGATGGTCGTACGGCGGATATATGATGAACTGGTTCCAAGCAAAAACCAAACGCTTTAAATGCCTTGCCTCAATGATGGGAATTTTTGATCTCGAATCGATGTGGGGATCTACCGAAGAGCTATGGTTTGTAAACTGGGATTTAAAAGGGCAGCCGTGGAACTCCGAAATATTTCAGAAATGGTCTCCTTCATCGTATGTAAAAGATTTTGCGACGCCTGTATTAATAATCACCGGCGAAAAAGATTACAGAGTGCCTTATACGCAAAGCATACAATATTTTACTACTCTTCAAACTTTAGGCATCGATTCCAGATTAATTGTATTTAAAAATGACGGTCATTGGCCTAGTCCAATTAAATCAATGCCTTTATACTATGATGCTCATTTAGATTGGTTTCATAAATACCTGGGCGGAGATCCTGCGCCATACAATATTAAAGAAATGCTGAAAAATTCATACTTAAAAGAGAACAATTTTTAATAAAGAAGAGAACAATTTTTAATATAGATTTAATGTTTAATAATTTATCAGAAGTAACAGTAAAGAGCCAAGATGTTGTATTTATTCATATAAGGTTTTATAGTTTGATTTTATAGGATTACTTTGATAATTTAAACAGTTATAAAACAAAGAGTTATATGGAAAAAACTAAGTTATGGAAGGAAAAAAAATGACAAAAGCAGATATCGTTGATAAAGTTGCTTCCGGTACAGGTTTAACAAAACTGGAGACTGAAGCAATTATTGAAGGTTTTTTCAAAACAGTTATTGATTCATTGCGGGAAGGGAAGGGGATAGAAATAAGAGGATTTGGCAGCTATAGGGTAAAAAGGAAAAACCCCCGGCAGGCCAGGAATCCCAAAACCGGCGAGCAGGTTCAGGTTCCTGCCCATTTCGTCCCCACCTTTAAATTTTCAAAAGATTTTAAAACATTAGTAGATCAAGGTATGAAGGAGGAAAAAAGATAAAAAAGAATGATTAGATATTGTCCTAACTGTGGCGAAGGGCTTGATAAAGTTGCTAATTTTTGTCCAAACTGCGGATATAAGATTAAGGAAAATCAAATCGGTTCTGTTCCTTCCGAAAAAAGCTTAAAGGGGAAAAGCATAATCTGTGAGGTCTGCGGTGAAGAAAATTTGCCGGGAACTGCTATTTGTACATCCTGCGGGGCAAAATTAAAAAATCTATCCTATTATTTAAAACAGAGTCCTGCAAGAACAGAGAGAAAGGAAAGGTTTAAAGAAAATAAACCTGGAGAACAAAATTACAGAACTCCGGCTAAAGTGCAGGCAAAGCTTGGTAATACCAAAATTGTGACTATTATTGTTGCATCGGCAGCAGTAGTCTTTTTTATTCTCTTATTATCAGGAGTTTTTGATTCTGAACCAAAATTGAATTCTCAGTCCCAGACAATCGGACAAAATCAATCTTCCCAGGTCAATCTGCAGAATGTGCAGAGAATTAATGAGCTTGAAAATCAATTGAAATCGAATCCCAATAATGCAGACGTGCTGCTTGAATTAGCTCATTTAAGGAATGATTCGGGATTTAATGAAAAAGCTATTGAAAATTATAAGCAGTATTTAAAAATACACCCCGAGAATGCAGATGCCAGAGTAGACATGGGAGTCTGTTATTACAAGCTGAGAATGTACGATGAAGCAAAAGAGGCAATGGAAACCGCATTAAAATATTCGCCTAGGCATCAGATAGCGCATTTAAATTTAGGAATCGTTAACTTAGCAGCCGGCAATTTGGAAAAATCTAAAGAATGGCTTCAAAAAGCTGTTGATATAGACCCGAATTCCGACTACGGACAAGAAGCCAAAAAATTGCTGGAATCACATATACAACAATAAAGAAATAACGGAGGTAATTAATGCCCTGCGGCAGAAAACGCAAGAGACATAAGATGTCGACTCATAAAAGGAAAAAAAGATTAAGAAAGAACAGGCATAAGAAGAAGTTGAGGTAAGCTTGGCAAAATTAATTTCAGGTTCAAGTTCAGGTTCCCGGCTTCACTAAAGTTTCGCCGGGGCAGGCAAGTTCAAGTTTAAGAGGTTGATGGTAAATGTTTTGAAGCGTTTACCATTTTATTTTGTTATTCCATTATTCCAATATTCCAAACATAGTGTTCTAAGTAGCTTACTTTTGCTGGCGTAGCTCAGCTGGTAGAGCAGCTGATTCGTAATCAGCAGGTCGGGAGTTCAAGTCTCCCCGCCAGCTCTAAAAACGCAGAAAATATTAAAAATGTTTTCGGCGTTTTTTGTTTTAAAGATTACAACAGAATGATGCTTATCAGATCGGGCTGGAATTTGGTGCGTAGGTTTCGTAATCCAAGCTGCCTTCATAAATATAGGACCCGGGAGGACTACATGGTTATAAATCTGGATACAACAAGAAAGGGTATACAGCCGGACGCAAGAGATGCACAACAGAGACTTTAGAGAGTTTATGCTCAAATATTATTCATATCATAGAATTAATTCTTCAGCTCTAGCAATATCACCAGCGTTTTTAATATTTACAATTTTTGAAAAGGAAAACCCTTTTAAAGTATATCCTTTAACAATTAATAATTTTAAAAAATTTTCTAATCCTGATATTCCGGCTTGCAATGCATATTTCGCCTCGTCGAAGGCCCTGGAAGAGAAATAATAGATGCCGCCGTTTGCCCAGCTGTAGCCATCCATAGAATCACTGAACTTTAATATTATATCTTCATCATTCATTGCTACACGAAGAGGTTTTGTATCATCAATATACCTTGTAACAGCCAGAATCCCGTCGGCATCTTTCTGCAGTAAAGAATAAGTAATAAACTCCGAGAATTCACTCTCAATAAAAACTGAATTTGTATTTATAAGAAAAAACGGCTCTTTAGGAAGAAAAGGCACTAGCGCAAATAAACTTGATATTGGGCTTTCCCCATTTTTTTCAATAAATTTTAACGGGATCTCAGAATTGTATGTTGAGAGCCAGTGCTTAAGTTCCGGCTCCTTGGAATTTATAATGCAGAATACTTGCTGTATACCGTTATTGCGTCCAATTCTGATTATTCTTTCTATCGGGTACTCTCCCTGTATTTTCATCATATGTCCGGATCTCTTTGGTCTTTCCCCATTATTGTTTGTATTATTATTACTATTTCCGGTTATTACAAGATTCATTTCGTTTTCTCAGTATTTTGAATGATTTTTGAGCTGAAGAAAAGTTCTCATTTTTATAATTCTTATGATTCTATCTCTCTCTTTATAGTTTTTTATTATAGTTTACCCGATCGGATAATACCCACAAGCAGCCATAGACCTAAAATAGAGGCAATGATAAAACCGGCGACTCCAATTGCGGGATAACCCCATAAAAAATTTCCTTTGCCTAAGTTGATAATTATAGATGAGCCTATTATAATGGCTGCAATAATTATTGCAAAGGAAAGGCGGTTGCTTGAGGAATCAATTCTTCTTGAAAATTCTTCAAGCCCTTTATGTTTAAAAGTAATTGTGAACTTATCATTACGGAACTTATAAAATATGCTTTGCAAATCTTCGGGTATTTTTTTTATTAAATCAAAGCTTTCTTCTGCTGTTCTTTTTAATGATTGGTACCTATTAAATGGACTAAGTTTATTTAACTGTTCTTTCTTTACGTAAGGGATTAGTACATCGGCCAGATTGAATTGAGGATATAGTTCTCTTGCAATAGTTTCCAATATTGCCAGGGTTCTTATCAATATACTAATGTCCGGCGGTAATTTTATTTGATGTGCACGGATTAGTTTAATAAATTCATCAATCAGTTTTGATAAATTAATTCTGCTGAAAGGAATTTTATAGTAATGGTGTAAAAAATCCATCAAATCAAGTTTTAACCCCCGCAAGTCAGTATGATCATCAATAAAACCGATATTAATTAAAGCCCTTGTAATCCGGTGAAGATCCTGATCCACAATTCCCATAATAATCTCTAAAAAACCGTTTCTCATATCATCATCAATTCTGCCGACACTGCCAAAGTCAATAAGGGCGACAGTATTGCCCGGTAAAACAAAAATATTACCGGGATGCGGATCGGCATGAAAAATCCCTATCTCGAAAATCTGCTTCATGAATAAATTTGCAGTGTTCATTGCAACCTGTTTCCGATCAATGCCCGATGCTTCATTATCTTTAAGATCTGTTATTTTAATCCCATTGATAAATTCGGTTACTAAAATGCCTTCAGTAGTATAGTCCCAGTAAACTAGCGGTACTTTGACAGTAGGATCATCCTGCAGGTAATTTTTGAAAGTATCTATATTATGTCCTTCAAGATCTAAGCTTAACTCCTTAGTTATAGATTTTCTAAATTCTTTAACGATTTCTACCGGCTCATAAATTTTACTTTCCGGAACCCGGGTTTCGAGCAGTCTGGAAAGGTCCTCTAAAATTTCAAGATCGGATTCAATCTTTTTTGCCACGCCGGGATGCAGAATTTTTACTGCAACCTCTTCGCCGGTCTTAAGTTTGGCTTTATGCACTTGTGCGATAGAAGCGGACGCAGCCGGAGTCTCATCAAATTCCAAAAAAATTTCGTTTGCAGGCCTGCCGAATTCTTTATTCAAAACAGCTTTAATTATCTCGATTTCATCCTTTTGGGAATTGTCCTGTAATTTCGATAATTCATCAGCTATTTCAGCAGGAATGAAATCCGACCTAAGGCTGAGCATCTGACCTAATTTTATAAACGCAGCTCCTAATTCTTCAAATGCCATGCGTAAACGGGCAGAAGAACTAAGAGCTTTAATGTTTTCTCCTTGAGATACGGAGAAATTCTTATCTATATGAGGCAGTATTTCTTTGTTAAGTTTATTAAGGATGTCTTCAAAACCATATTTAAAAAAAACCCTTAGAATTTCCTGATAGCGCTTTAAATTATTAATAGTTTTTCGAATCTTTCTTTTCATAACCTGCTTCCATCTATGTTAGTAATATTTTACTCATTTCTTGTATCACCTTGTTAAAAATACAAGGGATAGCAGCCTCTTTATTTCTTCGAACTCAGAGATAGTACTCACTTGATTCTTTAATGTGAGCTCCTTTGTCACTAAAAGTTTTATCAGCAACTCCGCTTGTTTTTGGTTTACGCTTTGCTTGCTTTTTTTCAAATCTGTCTATTTTTTCTTTCATTTCATTAATATCTTTTTTAGTCGCACATCCAAGGCCGCTCAATGTTTCAGCGATAACTGCATTGGTTTTTTGTTTAAGGACAGTTTTACTTTCTTCAATTTCATCAAGTATCTCCTGTACGGCTTTTGGCTTTTCAGCCCTAGCCAGCTGCCCTTTTTCAATTAATTCATCTACCAGGTTTTCAACTTTTTCCTTTGTAACAGCAGTAAATCCTAATCCTAGGTAAATGCTTTTTTTTATTATGTCCAACATTTTTTTACCTCCTAAAAATATGTTTATTGATCATCCAGATTCACTTAATCCGGGTCTAATCAGAACCTGTGCCATCAAGTTGCCATCTATTAAATTTTAATTCTGATTCTTATTTTTATCATTTTGTAATTGATCGTGCTTAAATAAAAGGGATAGATTTTTATTATTCCTTAAATAAGAGCAATTAACCTTATTTAAGAATTAAAAGAAGATTTAAATATTTGAGGGAAGTTTAGAGTTAACCGGGAATCAGATTCCTGAAAATAGTTAGATGGTTAATTGAGAAATCTTTGGATCTCAAATGACATACTTAAATTCAATTTATAATTGGTAATGTATTCTTCAAGTTCAATGAATATCCATTGTTCAGAGAGCCTATTTTTTTTAGCCGTATTTATAAGCCATTCAACTTGTTTTATATTCATGCTGCCGTCTGAAAAAGCAATGTGCATACTATCTTTTAAAAAACTTTCAGCAAGCTGATTATCCGAGAATTTTGGAAGATCGTCGGCTGAAGAGTTATAAACAGTTAAATCCTTCAGCGATTCATCAATAAATTGCTGATTGAAATCTAAGATTTCTGCTATATACTTAATTGAATTTTGAACCGGCTCCTCGATTACATTTCTCTTTCCAATAAGCGCCAGTATACCTTTTATGTAATTACTTTTATCAAGCTCTTTCATAATTGGACGTTTGATTAAAGTTTTAAAAAAATGAACAAATAGGCATCATGGTCTCAACTATATATCGTTAAAATATTTTAAAATGCTAAGTTGCTTCCCGGTCCTCTTTTAAAATCCCAAGTTGAATTGTTTATAATCTAGTTTAAGCATATTGAATGCCATTAGAAATAAATTTAATAAAGCAGATAAATTACGTCTATTTTTTCCAAGGATTGCTTAAATAAAAGGGATGGCTTATTTTTATTGCTTATATAAGAGCAAATAATTCTATTAAGGAGAGAAAAATGCAAGCTACAAATGAGGATTTATCTTTTTTATTATCTATTAATGATGATGTAGCTGTAATAAAAGATGTGGAAGATTTACTGCATGATGTTTTTCAAAAACTGCACGAATTTTATGGAATTAAAATCGGCGGGGGAGCACTATTTGATAGGGCTAAAGAAAATCTCGCATTACTTGTCTTAAAAATCGAAAAAGATAAACTGCTGAATGATTCAAATGTGTGGCTGCAAACATTTCCTGTAAATTCTATTCCTTATAAAATTTCTATTGCTAACCCCGAAATAAGCCGGCTCGATGCTAAAGAATTTTATTCATTACGGCCACTAAAGGAAAAGCAATCTTCGCTTTATGAATTTATGCAGGAAATGAATCTCAATACATTAAGCTTTCTTCCAATGAAAACCGGCGGTGAATTTATCGGGTTCTTAATTCTAGCATTAGAACAAACTATTCTTTCAGATAAAGATGAAGACTACCTGCTTAAGCTTGCCAATCTTATCGGCACTGTATCTAAAATTGTAAATTCCTATGAGGAACTGCATAGCAAACAGAAGGAAAAAGAAATACAGCTCGAGCTGGTCGCTGATCTTCTTAGAATCAGGGATAAAGAAGCTTTCTTTAAAAAAATAGCCGATGAGACAAATAAATTAATCCCGTGTGATTACATTGCTTTTCATGCCGAATATTCTCCCATGAATATCTCCAGCACAATTTCACTGATAAAAGATGAAAAAGATCAGTATGTGATAATGCCTTCAACCCGAAGCATAACTTTATTCCTGTTAGCATTAAAATCAAAAGTTAACGGAAACAATAGTCAGAATTTCCTGGAAGTTGAAGGCGATCCGTTCGATAAGATGTGCGAACAATTTTCACATTTAAAGCAGTTAAAAGAAAAAAACTCTTTAAGTTCCTTGATAGTTCTGAAGCATTCATATGAAAATTTCGGCGAATTAACCGTAGTAATAGGCAGAAGCTCTCCATATTCATCAATAAATATGAATTCCGCCCTCGATTTAATGTTTGTACAAAGCAAAAATGCATTTTTTGGGAAGAATGAAATTGATTTAGCTGCGAATATATTACCTTATTTAGGTTTAATTCTGTCTAACCTTTATGCCTTTGAAGAGATAAAAACACTGACAAAAAAATTGGAGCAGGAAAAGAATTATTTATTGGATGAAATCAATTTAACAAATAATGTTCAGGAAATAATAGGAAACAGTCAGCAATTAAATTACGTTTTAAATAAAGTGAAACAGGTAGCCCCTATCGATGCAACAGTTTTGATTTTAGGAGAGACCGGCACCGGCAAAGAATTAATTGCAAAGGCAATCCATAATTTATCAAAGCGGAACGAGAATGCATTCATTACTGTAAACTGCGCCGCCCTACCGGTCCAATTGATTGAATCTGAATTATTCGGGCATGAGAAGGGAAGTTTTACAGGAGCATGGGAAAAAAGAATCGGAAAATTTGAGGTTGCAGACGGCGGTACAATATTTTTGGATGAGATTGGGGAATTGCCGTTAGAAGTTCAGGCAAAGCTTCTACGTGTTTTGCAGGAAAAAGAATTTGAGCGGCTTGGCGGCAAAAGCACTGTTCGTTCCGATGTGCGCATTGTTGCCGCCACCAACCGCAATTTAGAGAAGGAAGTTGAACAAGGAAAATTTCGTCCCGATTTATTCTTCCGGATAAATGTATTTCCTGTCCTCGTTCCACCGCTTCGTGAAAGAAAAGAGGATATACCGCTTTTAGTAAAATTCTTTATAAATAAATATTCCAAGAAAATAGGGAAAGATGTAAGGTCAATAAAGAAAAATGACTTGGATATTTTAATGAATTATAATTGGCCCGGCAACGTCCGTGAATTGGAACATATTATCGAAAGGGCAATTATTATTTCAGAAGGATCAAATTTAAATTTAGGAGAATTATTGGGCGGGAACTTGAAGCAAACCGAACCCGATTTTAAATCTTTTAAAACACTGATGGAAAATGAAAAAGAGCATATTATAAATGCTTTAAAGATGGCTAATGGGAAAGTAACTGGTGAAAAAAGCGCGGCCCAGCTTCTAGGAGTTAATGGAAAGACTCTCGGATCTAAAATGAGAAAACTTAAAATAAAAAGGGAAGTAATGATTAAATCCAGCTGATTAATTTATTTTATGAATGATAAATTATGGTTATACATTGCCGGATTCAACCTTTTAATTGGTAGGAATTGTCTTATTATCGATCTATAAAATTCTGCCTCCATCAAGAACCAATTCATATAGAAGAACAGGTATGTCATCCCGCCTATTTGGCTTTTTCTTTGAGTCTGTCAATATTCGCCTGAAGCGTCTTAATTTGGTTATAACAGCGGATTTTTTCTGATAGTTTCGTTGTCTCCTGCATTTTGATTCTGAGCATTTTAATTGCGTATTCCAAGTCTTGTATCTCCAATTCATCATGCTCTGATATAATATTTTTTCGCATTAAAGAGATCCTCCTTTTTAAAGATATTTTTTTGTTATTTCTTCTGAGTTGTTAAGTTCAATTTTTTATAAAATTTTAGTTTACTTAAACTTTCGTTTTTCATTTTGCCCCTATTTCTATTTTTTTGGATTAAACTAGTTGTTTTCATTTGATTAATTCAAGTTTCATTGTTTCATATAATAAACTTTGGCGAGAGCAAAAGGAAAATATTCGGCACAACGAGGGTGCGGAATGTATCGAGAAAAGGTAACAGGCAGCCGGGAAAGAATAAACGAAAATTAGCCTCTATCCAAGACGAAACAAGACCGGCAAGCTGTTTAATAATGTAATAATATATCGAGAAGCAAGTAATGGCAAACAAAGTATAGACAATGCCTAATATTAGACGAACATACCAAGGCGTATCATCTTTGTTTAATTCGCTGGTATATTTGTTATTCATTTTGCTCTCCTGAATATATTTTTTTTAAGTTTCTTAAAACGAATGAAAAGTAGATTTCCGAAACACCGTTCGCTTGTAATGCGAAGCCGGTGAAGAATAAAAATGTTAACCATGCAAAGGACCGGTTCCACAAAAACAGAAAAGCAAGTGTAACACCGAGGGTGGCCCCAAAAAGAAAGTAGCCTCCATTTTTAGCTCCATATTTTTTTAATTCGCCTGACCATGTAATTATCTTAACGGAAGAATATGAAAAGACAAATCCCCCGAGCAAAGTTAAATCGGCACCTGAAATCCCAGCATACGAAAAAAGTACGGCAGCAACAAGCAAATCCAAAAGGCCTGCAGCTGATAAACACTTCCACCTTTTTAACGATTTTTTCAATTGGATGGAAGAAATGATTTCCAGTAATCCGGTGAGGATCAATATTAACGCAAAGATAGCCGGCAAAAAAATGACTGCTTTTTCAGGTATAATTAAGAGGCTGAAGGCGCTCAAAATGGAAACTATACCCAATATTAAACGAAAATACCAATACTGAAAAAAGGTATTTCCCTTGCTTGAATTTTCATTGCTCATTTTGGCCGTTTGAGATTTTATCAGCATTTTGGAATTTTCCAACTTTTTTTGAGATAGTTCAGGCATAATTACATTTCTCTCTTTTTGTTAGGGTCGGCTTCAAGATCGGTAATTAAATTGAATTTATTAATATTCTTATCTTGAAGCGTATCAATGACCTTTTTAATAACCGGCCAGGGACATCCCTGATCGCCATTAATTGCAATACGTACATTAGGATTAGAAAGCCTCCCCTGCATAATCCATACTCCGAGCTCATTATTAGCGGAATCGATTGGGATGCCGGGCTGGGGGTACATTTTTCGCTCGGCATCATCTAATGCAAGAAATTCTTTCAGCTGAGCTAACGGAACACCAATAGTTCCTGTTAGAGCAAAAGCTTTTTGTTCTTCTGCAGTAAATTGAAGTCCGGGATATTTTTCAGATATTCTTGCTAACAGACGTTCGCGGGCAAAGTTATTATTATCAATAGAGAAAAATACTTTTCCTCCGGCAGTTACGGTAATAATCATAATATCGGTATCCGGTAATTTGATATCGGAAATAGATGAAGGTGTATCTACAATAACGGATTCGTCCGATTTGAACTGAGTCGTCAGCATAAAAAAAGTCAGTAATAGAAATGCCACATCGGTCATGGCCGTCATATCTATTGAAACGCTTTTATGAAGGATTTTTATATGTGGCATTATTGCACCTGTTGTTTTTATTCTGCAAATTCATAGTTAGTGGTATGTTTTTTATTCACAATGATATTTTTTTTGTTATCGGGCTCATGTCCAGCCTTCAGCCCGGCTGCATTAAGGATCTGCTGCTCATCGAGAGTCTCATGCTCCATCAAAGCTGCTGCGAGCGAGTCAAGCTGCTTGCGGTATTTCATCAATAAACTCTTTGCTTTCTCATGGCTTTCACCGATTATTTTAAATACTTCATCATCGATTTTTCTTGCTGTCTCCTCGCTGTATTCTTTAGCGCCGCTTGCGTTATTCAGGTAGGGATTTTCCTGGGAAACAAACTGCACCAAACCGAGAGCGTCGCTCATTCCCCATCGCGTAACCATTTGCCGTGCTAATGCGGTAGCCTGCTCAATGTCATTTTCTGCGCCTGTTGTTTTTGTACCGTAAATAATTTCTTCAGCAGTTCTTCCGCCAAGCGCTCCGATGATTCTTGTGCGCAGGTACTCTTCCGGATAATTGTAGCGATCACTTGTCGGCCTTTGATATGTTACTCCAAGGGCCTGTCCCCTCGGAACAATTGTAACCCGGTTTACCGGATCTGCGCCGGGCACAACTAAGCCCAGCAGGGCATGCCCGCTTTCGTGGTATGCAATGCGTTCCTTGTCTTCGGGGCTTAAAAGAAGAGAGCGCTGAGGACCAAGAATAATTTTTTCCAGTGCATCCATAAAATCTTTTTGAGTAATAAATTCCTCCTCTTTTTTTGCCGCCATTAAAGCTGCTTCATTAACTAAATTTTTAAGATCAGCTCCCGATAAACCAATAGTAACAGAAGCTATTTCTGTGAAATTGACATCCTTTGCTAAAGGGACTTTCCTGGTATGCACTTTAAGAATAGCCTCGCGTCCATTTTTATCCGGCATGTTGACAACCACATGCCTGTCAAAACGTCCGGGCCTGAGGAGCGCCTTATCCAAGACATTGGGCTGATTTGTTGCGGCTAAAACTATAACGCCTTCCGTGCTTGAAAAACCATCCATCTCAGTAAGTATCTGGTTCAATGTTTGTTCCTGCTCGCTTCCGCCGCCCCAGGCAATTGTTCCGCGCGCACGCCCAATTGCATCAAGCTCATCGATAAAAATAATTGACGGTGCATTTTCTCTGGCTTGTTTAAAAAGATCGCGGACTCTTGCAGCCCCTACTCCGACAACCATTTCTACAAATTCCGATGCGCTCATTGAAAAGAATGGTACACCCGCTTCACCGGCAACCGCCTTTGCCAACAATGTTTTTCCTGTACCTGGCGCACCAATGAGCAGAACTCCTTTAGGAGACGTGCCTCCAAGCTTTGTGTATTTTTTAGGATTTTTCAAAAAGTCGACCATTTCTTTCAACTCGTTTTCGGCTTCATCAATACCCGCAACATCATTAAAGTTCACTTCCGGGCTCTTTTCTTTGTCATATCTTTTTACCTTACTGCCGAATAATCCTCCCATACCCATAAAGCTTCCGCCTCCGCCTTGCATTTTTTTATACATATAAAGGTAGAAAACAATGATTAGAAGCGTAGGACCAAACATCAGCAGCAAAGACAAGAAAGGATTTCTTTCTTCTTGAATCGGTTCGGCACGTATCGTAACTCCGTTTTCAATTAAAAGTGTTTCAAGTCCCGGATCTATAAATGATGGTAATTCAGTTTTGAAATTGGCTACTTTAACAGATGTTGTATCATTATTAAAACCATGAGATTCTACAACCGGTAAATTCACAGGATGAATGAAGTTTCCTGATAGGGAGGAACCCTTGCTGTATATCTCCTTCACATTATGTTTCTGTACTTCCTGCTTAAAAACCGTATAAGGAATTTTTTCAATATTGGACATGCTGTCGGTTAAGAATTTTCCAATGAAATAATTAAAGACTAGAAGACCTATAAACCAGAGCCAGATTTTGTTAGGCGGGTATTTGCCTTTTGCTTTTTCCTGATCTCCGGACGGATTATCGAATTGATTATCCTTCTTTTTGGTTCTGCCGGACTGCTTTCCTTTGTTCATAAAATTTTTCTCCTTTATTATTATTTTTAGTTTGATTTTTTTACTGTTTTATTTAACTTCTTCAACTCAATTGAAAAAAGAATATGAAAGATTCCGATAATTATTAATGCAATGCCCGTAAATACTGCGACCGTTATTCCTGTAAAGAGAGGATTCAATAAAAGAATAAATGAAAATACGACCCCAAGGATACCTGTTAAAAGCAGGAAGCCCCAGTTTGATTCTTTGTATCTTTTCAATTCAATTGACCACGCAATATCCATTGCAGAACGATATAGGACTACGAATCCTACAAAGAGCGGCAGACTAATAATTGAAATCTGAGGATTCAGAAGAAGTATCACACCTATTAGGAAATCAAGCATTCCTGCTGCCAATGACCATCCCCAACCATCTAACTGCTTTCTGTAGCTGATTGAAGAAAATATTTCCAATATACCAGTAATGAAAAAAGTTACACTGAATAAGAGGGCAAGTGAGAGGTAAGTTGTTTCTGGTGTAATAAGAGCCCAGATGCCTGTTAAAATGAAAGTGATTCCCAGTATTAACAAAAGATACCAATGCTTAATAGCATCTTTTATTGATTTGAAAGTTTCGTTATACATTTTTTGCTCCTTTTTTTTGTTAATGTTTTTGTGTGTTAATATCGTTAATTCAATTGGGAAGCCAATTCTTGGTGGGATTAAATTCTTTATTTATTAATAATTTTGAAGGGAATTAGATTTGGGTTTGCTTTTATTAAAGCAATAGCTTAATTAAATTTCTTTAATAAAAGTAGAGACTCTTATTTGAGTCATTTAAATGAGCATTAAAATGAAAGACCTTAAGGAGTACAATTACAAGCAAGAAAGTGTTAAACAGTATACATATTGTATGGTGGACATTACCAAACCTGAAAGATTTCAGCAGGACTGCCGGCAAAATCATTCTCAACCCTGATTAACATGAGCATCGGCATTAAATTAAATTTTAGAATATTAAAGGAGAAAAAAGATTTTTCGTTTTAAAAGGAATTAGTAAAAAGTTAATCCTTGAATAATTCAATAATGTTTTTATAGTTTTTTTAATGATGACTTCAAGAGAAAATATCCGGTAATACCGGATAATAATGAACCGCTTAATATCCCCACTTTTCCAATATTTAGTAGCTCATTTTCACCGAATGCAAGGTTGGCTATAAATAGGGACATTGTAAAGCCGATTCCGGCCAGAATGCAGGCCGGATAAATATTCTTCCAGCTTACGCCTTCAGGTTTTGAAGCTATTCCCGCCTTAATTGCCAGCCAGGAAAAGGAAAAAATTCCCAGCTGCTTCCCTAAAAACAATCCGGCGATAATTCCGAGGCTTACGGGCTCAGTTAAAGAGCTGAAAATATTTTCTTTTATTTCGACTCCGGCATTGGCAAACGCAAATAAAGGCATAACGAAAAATGATATCCAGGGATGCAGGGCAGATTCAAATCTCTGCAGAGGAGTTATTGCAATTTTGCAGTTATGCTCCAGCGATTGAACAATGCTCAATCTTTCTTCATTTGTTAAAGTGCTTTCCGTTTCCTCCCCGGCTTTATCAAAATCATCAAGCAGTTCTTTCCCTTGCCGAAAAAACTGAAGTGAATTTATTCTTATAGTTGCCGGTATAGTAAAGGCTAAAATTACCCCGGCTATTGTGGTATGAATTCCGGATTTCAGGAATGCCAGCCATAATCCTATTCCAAGCACCAGATAAATCAGAACGCTTCGGACTCCCAGGATATTTGAAACTATCAGCAGGATTAAAAAAAGGAAAGCGACTAATAAGCTCAGGAGAGAAATTTCGGAAGTGTAAAAGAAAGCAATGACAAGGACGGCTCCGATATCATCTGCTATTGCAAGAGCAGTTATAAAAACCTTCAGGGACAGAGGGACTTTCGGTCCGAGCAAAGCAAATATACCTATTACAAAAGCAATATCGGTAGCCATGGGGATTCCCCATCCGGCAGAACCTTTGGAACCCGAATTAAACAGAGCATAAATTACTGCCGGCAAAATCATACCTCCTAAAGCTCCAGCAACAGGCAGTGAAGCTTTTTGCCTCGTGGAGAGCTCGCCGACTAGAAATTCTCTCTTGATCTCGAGACCCACTAGAAAGAAGAAAACAACCATCAGCCCGTCATTGATCCAATGATGCAGCGAGTAGGAAAGACCGCTGTTTCCGAAATTAATTGAGATATTCGTGTGCCATAGTCCGAAATAGCTTTCTTTAAAAGCCGAATTAGCCCAGATTAATGCTGCTGCGGTAAAGATCAGCAGAAGAATTCCTCCGGCCGCTTCAGCCTGAAAAAATGATTGAAACGGTAGAATTATTTTTTTGATCGGCGGGTTTTCTTTTATTTCAGGCATTGTTGAAAGTTTATCCTGTTTTATTAAATTATATTAATGAAACGAGAACCGTTAAATGCTACTGAATTACATAAGAATTTTAGGGCCGGGTCTTAAATAATAAAAAGATGCTAAAAGTAAAACCCGGTCCGCTAAATTCAGGGATTGTTAGAAAGCTAGGTATAGATAATTAAATAAATAAATTAAAATATACCTGTTGTTTTTAATATAACAGCTAGTATTCCGGCAATTATTAAAACAAGCACTGCTATTCCGAAAGAGGAAGTATTATCTCTCTTTTCGTTTTCATTTTTTAAATTGATTTGATCTTTCATGACTAACTCCTGCCTGCAAATTATTAATAGATCGGAATCCGCTATTTAAAGATTAAGCGAATTCACCGGTACATTAATCAGGTACGGGTGAAACTGGGAACAGGGGAATTTATATGCAGGCGGGCGGAGCTTTATTTAGCGGACAATTTAGTATTATACGGGAAGGACCTTCTCCGGAAAATAGAATGAAATGAGCTGATAAAATTCTTTCAAATCTATAATGAAGTGTTACATCTCTGGAATGATCATTAACTTTGTGCTGGTTTAGATTGAATGTATGTTTATGAAGAGTTGCCGCGGTATACCATGCATGTCCGTTTGTATGGTTTACCGAAGCAGAGAAGGATATTTCATTTGGGCCGGAAAGATTTCCGGGACAAATTATCTGCGCATAGCAGCAGAAGAAATATACGGCAACTAAGTCAATATTGAAAAAACGTAAAAACATATAGATGTATAACTATGATAACCTCAATGTAGGTTATTTTCTTTTAGAATACAAAATATCGCATAGCACATAGGGCGGAGAGTCACTGATTGAAAATGTTAGAGCATTGCTTTTAATTTATTTCATTGAATTTCACCAATTACTCTTCTCAGCAAGTTAATCTTGTAATCTGCAATCTTATAATTTTGTAATTTGTCCTGCCACCGAGGACTGCTGACTGAAGACTATATCTGCTCATTTCCATTTTCCATTTCCCTAACTATATTTGCAATGGCGATGGAGTTCGCCTTATAGTTTCTTCTGCGATAAAACCGTCCATTAAACCCCATAAAAAAGGGACAAGCCTGGACTGATAACTCCTACAATAATTATTGATGGAGTTATAGTTGAATAATCCCGGTTATAAAAAACTGCAGACATCATCTTCTTTATTAAAATTAAAGGAGATTGTAAATACTTTTCAAATTGAATCTCTAAGAAGAGAAATAACAATTGCCGAAAGATATTCGGGTAAAGAAGGAGCAGATCCTCATATCGATGTAGTTGTTCTGGGGCAATTTAAATCGGGGAAAAGTTCTTTTATCAACAATCTTATTAAAGAAGATATATTAACGGTTGGAGTAATTCCGGTTACTTCCGTAATAACAAGGCTCCGGCATTCAATTGAGGAAAAAGCCATAGTAAGGTTTTTAGACGGCTCTTCAACAAGCATAAACAAAAAGCAGATAGATAATTTCATTTCGGAATCAAAGAATCCTAAGAACATAAAAAGAGTAGAGCTGGTTGATCTTTTCCTGCCCGGCCTGGAGCAATTCGGCAATATCAGGATAATTGACACGCCGGGAATCGGGAGCTTCTTTAAACATAATACCGATGCTGCAATGCAGTGGCTGCCGGAAATAGGTTTGGCTTTAATGGCAATAAGCGCCGAAAGACCTCTTGCGGAAGATGATCTGCTTCTGCTGAAAGATATTAAGAGGTATTCTGCGGAAATAAAAATAATAATTACTAAGACCGATCTTCTTTCTACGAGTCAATTAAAGGAAGTAACAGAATATATTAAAAGCTCGTTGGAACAATCGGAATCTCATCCGGATTTATTGCCTTATTCAACCGTGGAAGGTGTAGAAGAGAACCGGAGAAGGATAATAGAAAAAATTTTTATTCCATTAAGACAAAATTTTTTCCAAAGCTTTGAGAATATTTTCCATCATAAAATAAATTCTATTGCGGAGAGCTGCCTATCTTACCTTGAGATCGGACTGAAATCAAGCTATAAAACTGAGAAAGAAAGAGAGAATCTGAAAGACTCAGTAATAGATGAGCATTTGAAATTCAGGATAATTAAAAATGAATTGGATATAATTACACAGTCTTATAAAGAAAAGAACAGGGAAGTTGTTTCAAATGCGGTGATGCCTTTCCTTAAAGAAAACAGGGAAAAGC
>DATKLQ010000051.1:0-4605 GCA_035542335.1 Ignavibacteriaceae bacterium
ATCTTATACAACTTCGCGGCTTTCTCGGCTGAAGTAACAATTCCTCTGATTAAAGCCGAACTGAAACCGTAGTGCTCCATCTGGTTAAGCCCTGATATTGTACATCCTCTTGGTGTTGTTACTTTGTCGACTTCTCTTTCAGGATGCGCTTCTGTTTTTCCGTCAATGTTCGACCCGAGCAATAGAGCGGCTGCGCCTTTGGCAGTTTGGGCGGACATTAGCAGCGCTTCCTCGGAATGAAAACCGATTTCAATTCCTCCCTGTGAAGCTGCCCTTATTGCACGAAGGAAAAACGCAATTCCGCATGCACATAATGCAGTTGCGGGGATCATTAATGCTTCATCAATTATCAAAGTCTTACCGACGGATGAAAATATTTGTTCAGCAATTTTAAGAGCCTCATTCTCCTTAGTTTCCGCAGATAAGCATGTCATCGATTCCCGGATTGCAATTGCGGTGTTCGGCATAGCCCTGATTACATTAACTTCTTTACCCAGTTGCTCTTTTATTGCTTTAATTGATGCTCCCGAGACGACCGAAATTAAAATATGCTTTTGAGGATCAATCGAAGCGCAAATCTCGCTCAATAATTCGTTCAGCTGCTGGGGCTGGACGCAGACAATTATTAGTTCTGAATTTTTTACTGCTGCTTTATTATCAAGGAGGATATTGAAGCCCTTTGCCGATAAATCTTTCAAACCCTCAATCTTTCTCCTGGTTATAAAAATATTTTTCGGGGGGAACAGTTTTGAATTAACAAGTCCTCCTGCTATTGAAAGGCCTATATTTCCGCCGCCTAGTATTGCAATATTTTTAATTGATTCCATGGTTTACTGCCTCTTTTGATTTTTCTTTTAAGATTTTTTCAAAGTAGCCCTGTCCCTTCATTAATTCGGCGCATAACAAAGCTCCGCCTGCCGCACCTCTAACCGTATTGTGCGATAGTATTACAAATTTGAAATCGAATAAAGTATCCTTTCTCAATCTTCCAACGGAAACAGCCATCCCTTTATCGAGGCTCCTATGAATTCTGGGCTGCGGATATTTTTCTTCTTCGAAATAATAGATAGGCCGTAAGGGAGCCATCGGGAGATTCATCTTTTGAGGTTCGCCGATAAAATTTCTCCAGGCTTCTATAATTTCTCTTTCATCAGCTTTAGTTTTCAGGTTTACCTGGACGCATTCCAAATGTCCGTCCACGACTGAAACTCTGTTGCACTGCGCGCTTATTTTAATATTGGTGTTTTCTATGTAATTATTCTTTAGCATCCCGAGAATTTTCAGAGGTTCCGTTTCCACCTTATTCTCTTCTCCCCCGATGAACGGAATTACATTATCAATTGTGTCAAGACTTGCAACTCCCGGATACCCTGCACCCGATAAAGCCTGCATTGTAACGACATTTACTGCCTCCAGCCCGAAAATATCATATAACGGTTTTAAGGCAAGGGCCAAACCAATAGTGGAGCAGTTGGGATTTGTCACGATACATCCGCCGTTAAAATTCTGCTTCTCAATTAATTTCAAATGATCCGGATTTATTTCCGGCACTAGGAGGGGAACATCCCGGTCCATCCTGTGATTCTTGGAATTTGATACAACGACGTATCCTGCTTTTGCAAATGCAAGCTCGACTTCACCTGCTATGCTTGAGTCCAGCCCGGAGAATACTATTTTGCAATTTAGATTTGGTTCGCAGTTCTTCACTGTTAATTCGGCCAGTTCCTTAGGCATTTGTGAATTTAAAATCCAATTTGCGGCATGTTTGTATAATTTTCCCGCCGATCTTTCGGAGGCTGCAAGTTCTTTCACCTCAAACCAAGGATGATGTACCAGGAGCTCCGCAAATTTCTGCCCCACGCTCCCGGTTGCCCCCAATATCCCCACCGGTAGTCTGTTTTTTTCGACCATAGTATCCTCTTATTTTTTATTCTTTAAATTCCATCTAATTTTGTATTAACTAACCCAAATAATGAGCGATTCTAATAATATCGGCAAAAACTCCTGCTGCTGTAACATCCGGACCTGCCCCGGGCCCTTTGACAACAATCGGCCGGTCCTTATAATGCTTAGTAGTGAAAGCAAAAATATTGTCGCTTTCAGTCAGAAAATAAAACGGATGGCTTTTGGGGACTTCCTCCAAGCCGATATTAGCCGTTCCGTTTTCCAGCCGGGCCACATAACGCAGCACATTTCCATTCTGCTCGGCTTTTTTCCTTAGTTCTTCAAACTCACAGTCATAGTTCTTCAATATCTTAAAAAAATCATCGATAGATTTTGTATTTCTTGCCGGAACAGGAATTAAATTCTGCACCTTAATATTTTTTAATTCCAGGGAAAGGCCGATTTCCCTGGCGAGTATTAGAAGCTTTCTTGCGACATCCAGCCCATTTAAATCCTCCCTCGGATCAGGCTCGGTGTATCCTTTTTCTTTTGCTTCTTTAATTATTTCGCTGAATTTTTTATTCATTGTAAAGGAATTAAAAATGTAGCTTAGCGTCCCTGACAAGACCCCTTCAATTTTATCAACCCGGTCTCCGCTTGATACAAGATCTTTCAAGGTTCCGATGATTGGTAAGCCGGCTCCGACATTAGTTTCGTACAAAAATTGTACATTGTGTTTCCGCGCAGCGTTTTTGATTTCCTGGTAAAAGCTGTAATCTTTCGAGTTTGCTCTTTTATTGGGCGTTACTACTGAAATAGCCGACTTCAAAACATCGGTATAATAGATGGTAACTTCTTCGCTTGCCGTGCAGTCGACAAAAATACTGTTGGGTAAATTCAGATTCTTCATCGAATCGATAAATTTATTCAGGTTAGTCCTGGTTCCCTTTTCATGTAGAAGATTTTTCCATTCATCCGTATTTACGCCGGCAGTATCAAAGTACATTTTTTTGCTGTTCGCAAGTGCGATTACTCTGAAAAAAAGATTATACTCTTCGGATAAATAATTCTTTTGGTGAGTAATCTGCTTCAGCAGAGTTGAACCGATTAATCCGGTGCCTACAAGAAAGATATTTACCGTTTTGGATGTAGTGAGGAAGAATGCATCATGCAGCGCATTCAAAGCTTTCTCCTCATCGACTTTGGGAACCACTGCTGAGATATTAAGTTCGGAGGATCCCTGTGCAATTGCAACTACATTGATGCCGTTTCTGCCTAGTGCCTGAAAAACTTTCCCGGATATTCCCGGGGTGTTTCTCATATTCTCTCCGACAACTGCGATTATCGAAAGCTCCTTTTCAATTAAAATTTCTGATACCAGCTTATCCTTAATTTCAAACCGGAGCTCATCTTCAATTGCTTTTCTTGCATCTTCTGCGAACTGCGGCATAACCGCAAAGCATATCGAGTGTTCCGATGATGCCTGGGAAATCAAGATAACGCTGACTTTTTTTGCGGCTAAAGCGCCGAAAATTCTTCTAGCTATTCCGGCAACTCCAATCATGCCGCTTCCCTGAATCCTAAGTAGAGCAATATCGTCGATTGAAGAGATCCCTTTAATGGAGAAATTTTTGGAATCACCTTTTTCGGAAATAATAGTTCCTTCAAAAGCAGGGTTGAAAGTATTTTTAATCCTGATCGGGATTTTTTTATTTAAAGCCGGCTGCATAGTAGGCGGATGAATTACTTTAGCCCCGAAGTGTGATAATTCCATTGCTTCTTCATAGGTCAAGCTTTTAATTGAAAAAGCTTTTTTTACTTTTTTCGGATCGGCAGTAAGTACTCCATCTACGTCCGTCCAGATCTCAATCTCCTTCGCTTTTAATGCAGCGGCAAAAATCGAGGCCGAGTAGTCGGATCCTCCTCTGCCTAAAGTTGTAGTCTGGCCTTCAAGCGAGGAAGCAATAAAGCCGGTTACAATTTGCAGCTTTTTGTGCACATCGAAATATTTTTTTATTTTCTCATTTGTCTGCTCAAATAAAACCCTGGCACTTCCATAGGTCATATCTGTAACTATCAAGTCTCTCGAATCCAGGTATTCCGCGTCAATATCTCTGTCTTCAAATACTTTGGAAATAGTATATGCGGAAATCCGTTCCCCGAAGCTCATTATAAAATCCAGTGTCCGAAGCGATAGCTCCTTTACAAGAAAAACACCGTGAATTACATCATCGAGTTCATTAAGAGTTAGCTTGACATGCGTTAGAACACCGCTTTGGTTTTTTACCGAGATAATTTTCTTTATTGTATTAAGATGGATATCTTCAATTTCCTTACTAAGTTCCAGGTATGATTGATCCCCATCTGCAGCTAGTTTGCTAAGTTTAATCAGCTTGTCTGTTATTCCATGAAAAGCCGAGAAGACGACTGCAATTGTTCCGCTTTCTTTCTTTGAATTCTTAACAATTTCCACTACATTATTTATTTTATCGGGAGTACCGATCGAAGAGCCGCCGAATTTCAGGATTTTCATGGATTAACCTTAATTTATTTAATTACCTTCAGATCACAGATTAATAATCTGTGATCCGATCCGGGCTGTATGCAAAAAAAAACCGGCCTTTTTTTCTGAAGCCGGTTTCCAATATTATTTTAAACATATCAAACCAACTTCAGCCTCCCGGAGCGGGCTTCATTGTAGTTGCGGTTGGATATGTTTTC
>DATKLQ010000052.1:0-3603 GCA_035542335.1 Ignavibacteriaceae bacterium
ATTCCCGCCGAAATGCTCCATAACTTTTCGAACATTTACGTTGTCTTCCAATTCATGATGACTGTCCATAATTTCAAATCCGGCATCCCTGGCAGAATTCATTACAGCAGTTAATCCCAATGTTTCAATACCCTGTCCCCTGAATTCTTTTTTTACTCCGGCTGCAAGGAGATCAAGTTGTCTGGTTTTTTTAGCAGCATTTATCAAGTGGAAGATGCCAAAAGGGAAAAGGCGGCCGTTACATTTGAAAAATCCCTCATTTAAATTAGGAATCGCTAAAAGAAATGCTACGAGTTTTCCGTTCTTCGCAGCAGCTTTAACAAACCGCGGATCGATAACGGGTAAAAATCTTTTTAACAGGAAATGAATTTCTTTTTCTGTCATCGGCTCAAATCCATATAATTCGGTAAAAGTTTCGTTCATTACTTCCATGATAGGTTTTGCAAACGGTTTAAGTTCACGTTTTGTTTTGAACTCCAGAAGAGTAATATTTTTTCTTTGAATAACCCTATTGAAAATTCTATCATGAACCGCGGCTAATGGTTTTTTAAGATCGACTAAATAAACCACATAATCCACTTCTTTTGTATAACCCAATTCTTCGAGCAATTTAGGGAGATATTTGAAATTATAATAAGTCGATAATGTAGGTAAATATTCGGTTCCTTCAATAATAAACCCTTCCGGATCTTGATCGGAAAAACCTAAAGGTCCTACTATTTTATTCATGCCTTGATTTCTTCCCCAAAACTCGACTGCGTTTAATAATTTCTCAGCCATTATTCTTTCATTATAGCATTCGAGATAACCAAACCTGACATTTCTTTCATTCCGCAAATTATTATAGGAATAATTAATAATTCCCATTATTCGTCCAACCGGAGTTCTATCCTCGTAAGCCAAAAAAAGTTTAGCTTCATTTTTAGCAAACGCGGGATTTTTCTTTTTGTTAAAGTACAATTTTTCGTCCGTCAACAAAGGAGGGGGCCAATTCGGGTGAGCTTTGTGTATAGCAAAAGGCAATTTGATGAAATCAACAAAATGTTTTTGATTTATTACTTCGAATATTTCCATAATTAATTATAACCATAACGATTAATTTCCATTGGAGGCTGAGGATGCCGGATTAATGCATCTTTATATGCGGTGAATCTTTCCAATAAGGGAACTGCGAATCCAGTTATCTTTGTATTCAAGGGTATTTTAAATTCATCTTCTGCCTCTTGTTTCAATTCAATTAAATATGTTTTTACTTTCTGCGAGGGTGCTTTACGTATTGCAGTTTTAAGCAGAGGATAAATTTCCAAAGCAAGTTTTTTATACTCACGTGCCCGTATTCTAAATAAAGTTTCGGGATGATCTTTCAATGTTTTAAATCCCTTCATTTGTATCTCCATAATCCGGCAGATGGATGGTCCGAGCTCCTCGTATTCCCGCAGGAAAAAACCCCGTGCTATTTCTTCCAATCGCTCAGAAGAAAAATTAGGATGCTGAAAAAGCGCATGAAAACCGTCAACAAACTTATAAGGAACATCTAATAATCTTCCGTCCGATTTCATCTGATTATATAAGGGAGTTTTAGGGCAAGGGCTGTAAATCATCAACTGGGAAAAAGCGGGCTTAAGAGAGAATAAATACTGAAAATCTTCTTCGATAGTTTTTTCATTATGCCAATCATAACCTATTATCATTGAAGTTAAAGGAATGATTCCAGCTCTTTTTAATTCATCGATCATAGCTTTAGGATTAAGGCCTTTTAATTTAGGATAATTTGAAAATTGTGATTCAATACCTACCCAACAACCGGCTAAACCCATTTTTAACAATTCATCAGTTGAATACTGAGAAATACTTTTTAAGCTAGTTAAACATGAAAAGAGTATAGGTTTATTTAAAACAGATGCGTTAAGAGGGATCATTTCATCTATTCTTTTTCGATCCATTAGAAAATCTTCATCAATCACCCCGATATTCCGGAATGAAGAATTATTGAAATTTATTGAAACCATTGCTTCATGCAGATCTTTTCCGCTTTTAATTAACGGGATGTAATTGCGATCGTAAAAATGACTTGTGCAGCAGAACTCGCATCCACGTGAACAGCCAAGCCCCGCAGCTAAAATAGCTTCGGGACGCGTTGTTACAGATAATACTTTCAACCTTCTTTTTATCAGGGGAATTTTAAATTTATCAAGCGGTTTTTCTCCCAATAGCTTTCTAAAGAAATTGACGCCTTCTTCACGGCAGACAAAATCGGCATACTGATCGCACTCGGGCAATACCGTGCCATATCCGCCCAAAACAATTTTTGTTTTTGGGCTTATATTCCGGATTATTTTACACAGCTCAATTGTTTTTGGGAAGGTACAAATTACAAAGCTAATACCGACAAAATCATAACCTTTCTTTAATTCATTGTTAAATTTGTTTATAGTCGGATAATGCATTACTGTTACAGGCACATCAATATTTTTTGCAATGAATTCTAAACTCCAACCGGTACAAACTGAGCGAATGCTGAACGGTCCTTGTGCTAAAGTTACTTGAGCATGGTACATCTCTGCCTGAATATTTTCAGTACATGTGTCATTTTCAATGCCCATCGGCTGATGAATTGTTGAAAGAAGAACTTTAACCATTTTAATTTTCCTTCGGAATCATGGAAAAATGTGTTCCATACATCATATACTCTTCTAACCGGCAAGCCGGGACAAGACGATCTTTCCAATAAGTCTTATTCGGGCATCCATCGCAGGTATCCGCCTCGCCGTTTGCAAGAATATCTATCGGCTGAACAACTGAAATGGATTGAACATAAACTCCGTTTAATATTTTAAGAGGATTCTTTACCATACTAAGCAAATATTTTTTACCGGCCTTCCTTATTTCTTTATCTATAAGCCCCAGAAAAAACATAGCTCTCCCTTTTCTGCTTAATTTAGGTTTGGCATAAGCAAGATATTTCCCGGTAAAAAAATGATGGCCGTTTTGCAGAAGTTCCATTGTTTTTCTGCCTGAATTTCCAAAGGATTCGTTTCTGCCTGTTATATGGGTCCCGATCACCCATTTATTCGATTCAGGCAGGACGGTTCCGCCTAAAAAGGCATTGAATTTAAAATTCGGCATAATTTTTTTTATTTCTTCATAAAGTTCAAACGCCTCGATATTGCGATATTTTTCAGACGATATATAAGGTGTTTCATCGATAGCAACCTTTTTTCCGCCGGCCATATAAATCCAGGGATCGTCTTTATTCAGCATGCGTACGGCAATCAAAGTTAAAATATTTACTTTATCAGCATTACTAACTGCCCATTCGACGATATGATGAACTTCTTTAAGAGTATCTGGAAAAACGGTAATATTAAATGCACAGGATAAGCCGCCGACTTTATAACACAACTCCGCAAAATGCTGCCGGAGCTGATTTAGCTCTTTTTCCGATTTATTTTTCCATTCCGCACGGTTCTGGTGCGAATCTACATGAAAAGTAAATCCGAAAGCGCCGGCATTTTTTAATTCAGTCATTAGTTTTATATCCAATCCCAAACCGTTCGTAATAATAATCGGTTTACAACTATATGAACTTACAAGCCCGGTAAT
>DATKLQ010000053.1:0-3565 GCA_035542335.1 Ignavibacteriaceae bacterium
TGAAAGGCTCAAAGGATTCGCTTGTAATGATGCAAAACCCGGCAAACGGATTAAAAACAGCTTTTATAGTAAATATTCCCAACCGGACTGTAGTTACAGCCATACCGGTTGAAAATTCCGAAGAAAATATTTTTACGAATATTGACAGCGTAGTATTCGCTTAGTAAGAGAAAGATTTAATTAACAAAGAGCGGGACCTTTTAAGGACGCTCTCGATTCGGCTGAATGACTGAAGCCGGATCATATAAAAAAACAATCCCGTCTACCTTGGCTCGATGAAGTCAAGAAAGTAGTTATCGGGGAAAATCCTTAGGAGGATAAAATGGCACTTCTAAATTCTCTTTTTGCGGGAGTTTCCGGTTTAAGAAACCACCAGTCGATGATGGACGTAATCGGGAACAATATCGCCAATGTAAACACAATCGGCTTTAAAGGATCAAGAGTAACATTCAGCGATACTTTCAACCAGTTCCTGAGAGCCGGTACAAATCCGACTGCGACTACAGGCGGTACAAACACATTCCAGATCGGCTTAGGAATGAAAATAAATTCCATCGACAGAAACTGGGGCCAGGGCACTTTTGAAAGAACCGGGATTACGACCGATCTCGCACTTCAAGGCCCGGGTCTTTTCGTATTGAAAAGCAACGGTGAAAACTTTTATTCAAGGGCCGGTTCATTTGTACTGGATGCAGACGGGAAATTAGTCAGCACACAAAACGGCGCAATAGTTCAGGGTAAGGTTGCAAATGATGACGGGGTAATTCCTCCGGGCAACAATCTTGAAGATATAGTAATCGACACGAATTTAAAGCTGCCAGCAATTGCCACGACACAAATAAAATGGGGCGGCAACCTGGAAAGCAACTCGGTTCTTACGAAATCTGAAAATGTGGATATGAGGGGTAATATCAATTCCTCGCTTCCCGGGCCTTTTACCGTAGATACCACAGTTTACAATGATTACGGCGATCCTTTTGATTTCCAGATGACTTATACAAAAACTGCTAATCCGGATGAATATAATTTAACCTGGGATGTATTGGATTCCACCGGAACTTCTGTCGGGACAGGCGGAATCCCGGCGCTTCACTTTGTTGATGACGGTACCGGCAATATGGTTTTGGATGCAGCATCGAAGGCTTTATTCAATGACGTAAATAATAGAGTTGATATTCCGACCAGCAATATAAGTTATATATTTGATGCAACACCGATTACTCAAAATTCAAGCACACAGACTTTGTCAATATCGGCAGACGGAAACCGCGTTCCCAACGTAGTTACAGGTGCAGTAACAGTATTTGATTCACTCGGCTCTTCCCATCAAATTACTATGAAGTACACAAAAATCGGTGACAATACATGGACCTGGACTGCATCGGTACCGGGATCCAGCACAGCCGATGGTTTGCCGGCTTCAACGTCCGGAACGATATTATTTAATTCAGACGGTACATTAAATCCTGGTAATATATCACCCAATAATCCTCAAATTACATTTACTCCTGCCGGCGGAGCAAACCCGGTTGCAATCGATCTTGATTTCGGCAGCGGGTTCGGGGGTATTACTCAGACATCGGCAAGCAGCGTAATATCCGCATTAAGCCAGAACGGCTTTGCCTCCGCTTCCCTATCAAACATCAATATCGATCAATATGGAAATGTTGTAGGTATATTCTCAAACGGAAATTCCCGTCCGCTTGCACAGATAATGGTTTCTACCTTTGCTAACCTTAACGGCTTAATCAGCACAGGCGATAACATGTACAGTGCATATGCAAATTCAGGCGAACCGAGAATCGGAAGTCTTGGCGAAGAAACGGGCACTACCGTACAGTCAGGCGCTTTGGAACAGTCGAACGTAGATCTTTCCGAAGAGTTTACGAAGATGATTGTAACGCAACGGGGATTCCAGGCGAATGCACGAGTAATTACGACTGCGGATACACTGCTGCAGGAGATTACGAATCTTATAAGATAAAGCCTTCACCGTAGCACAGATTAATAATCTGTGCTACGGCAATCTACATACCCCTATTTCAACCATCTGTACAATAGTAGCCAAAGCAGATGTTTGATGGTTGATAGAAGATGGATGATGGAAATTGGGAAATGGGATAGAGAAGCATTAAATATTCAAATTTTTCTAATCTTTAATCCAATCTTTCAATCTTTAAATCTTTTAATCTTTAAATCCTTCGATCTTGCAATTCTGCAATCTTGTACAAAGGATCCTTTGGATAATATTGTAATTCCATAATCAATGGCATATCTCTTGACTAAGTGACCGTACTATGAAATTCGGAAAGAAAAAAAATAAACAGGATCAATCTGCCACGGCAGATAATCAGAGTAAAGAAGGGTCGGGAAAAGAATTACCGGATAACCAGCAGCCAGCACCAAAGCAGGTACAAAAAGAACCGGATGCGGCCCCTGAAGCTGCTCAGGAAATTGAGAAACCTAAAACTTCCAAAAGCGGTCCGCTAAATATGAAGGTGTTTTTAATCGGCTTGCCTCTTTTTATCATCCAGGTCGCCGCAGTTTATTTTATAACTGCAAATATTTTAATGAGCAAATCGGCTTCTCAAAGACCAAAGGATAATGAAACAACGGCAGAAGCCTCGACGGATTCATTAGCACACCTTGAACTAGGGAAACATGTTTTTTTAATCGAGGATATTATAGTCAATCCGTCCGGTTCAGACGGCGACAGACTGCTTCTTACTTCCCTCGGGCTTGATACTAAGGATGAAGAAAGCCAGAAAGAGTTAAAGGCTAAAGAGGTAGTGGTAAAAGATATCATTATTACAACATTTTCAAGCAAAACCTGGGAACAGCTGAATAAAAGCAACTTTAAAGATACACTTAAAATGGAATTATCGGAAAAAATCAGAAGGCTCATTCCCAGCATAAAGCTGAATACAGTTTACTTCAGTAAATATATAGCACAGTAATATGGCGGAAGTACTATCCCAGCAAGAAATAGATCTCCTGCTAAACAACGCCAAAGGCGCACAGGAGACTCTCCATGTTGAAAGCTCCGAAAAAGAAATCATCCCTTTCGATTTCAGGCTGCCTAACAGGATCTCAAAAAATCAGCTTCGGACAATCAGGAACATCCATGAACTTTTTTCCGAAAGTTTCAGTTCATTTCTTGTTTCAAAGCTGCAGACAATAGTAACAATAAACGTTACATCCATTGATCAGATTTATTATTCAGAGTATGTCCTCTCGGTAGGAAATCCCGCCTGTTTATTCACATTCCAAATTGGGAATATGGATATTAAAGGAATACTCGAGCTCAACACAGATCTTGCGTTGAATTTAGTTGATCGCCTGCTGGGAGGGATCGGCAAAGGGAACAAGCAGACAAAAATAATAACCCCGATAGAGCAAAAAGTTTTAGATGTGGTCGTAGAAAGAATAATGCAGGATCTTAACAAAGCATGGCAGTCAATAGACAATCTCGATTTTGAGATAGAAAGATTTGAGCCGGACATCGATTTTGCGCAAATCACTTCCCAAAATGAAGCTGTACTGGTTATTTCATTTGAGCTTATTA
>DATKLQ010000054.1:0-13768 GCA_035542335.1 Ignavibacteriaceae bacterium
ACTCAATATCCGGAAGGGAAATTTTTTTTATTATAAAATTATGAATAAAAACCTTCCTTGGTTCCCGGTAAATGCTTTTTCCGCTTCTAGCCAGGCGGTATAATGCTTTACCCTCCACCTTCAGAGCCGAATACATAGGCGGCGTCTGGAGTATTTCTCCGATAAATGTCTCCTTTACATTCAGAATCTGATCATCCGAAACATCGCCGGGGGATTTCCCGGTTACGGCCTCGGTTTCCAGATCATAGGAAGGAGAAGATTTGCCCAGGATTATGATTCCCGAATAAGTTTTTTCAAGATCGCTGATTAATGAAATTTTTTTTGTCAGCCTGCCGGTGCAGACAATCAGCAGGCCGGTGGCAAGCGGATCTAAAGTACCGGCGTGCCCGGCTTTTGCAGCTGCTGCTTTCCTGATCTTCTCTACAACTTTGAATGAGCTTATACCGAACGGCTTATCTATTAGAATCGTTTCGCCGGTTTTGAAATTTATTTTGGAAAAATCAGAAGTTTCTCTTGTTATCATTTTCTTTATGGATCTTTCTGATTAATCCTTCTATCTTTTCAACATAATCCAGCGTATCATCTATAAAGAATTTCAATTCGGGGACAAATTTAATCCTGATGCGCGATGCAAGCTCGGAACGTATAAACCCGGTGCTTGCTTTTATCTTTTCCAGAACTTGATCTCTTTTCTCTTTCTCAAAAACAGAAATATAAATTTTGGCAATTTTAATATCCGGAGATACTTTAACATGTGTAACGGTTAATAAACCAAAGGAATGATCCTGCATTTTCTGAAGCAAAATCAAACTGATCTCTTCTCTTATCAGGTTTTCCATTTTATCAATTCTGTACGACATGTCCAAACCTTTCCGCTGTAAATTTTAAAGAACAACCATCGAAACCAGATTTATGATTTACGAATTACGATTTACGATTTTAAATCCGATATTCGTATTCCCGAAAATTATTAAGCCAATTTTTTCCTGGTTTCAACAAGCTTATATGATTCAATAACATCGCCGGTTTTTATATCGTTGAAGTTGGCTATATTCAAGCCGCATTCATAGCCGGCATCAACCTCTCTTACATCATCCTTAAATCTTTTAAGCGATGCAATCTCGCCTTCATGTATTACAATCCCGTCCCTTATCAATCTTAATTTACTATTCCTGGTAATTTTTCCTTCCTGAACGTAGCAGCCGGCGATAGTTCCGAATTTCGGTACTTTGAAAGTATCTCTCACTTCAAGCGTAGCGGTAATTTCTTCGGAAATGACAGGGGAAAGAAGTCCTTCCAAGGCGGATTTGACTTCATTGATTGCATCGTAAATAACGTTGTATAAACGGATATCAACTTTCTGGCTTTCAGCCAGTTTCCTGGCATTTATATTCGGACGGACATGGAAACCGATTATTATTGCATCGGAAGCCGATGCAAGTAGGACATCGCTCTCGGAGATTCCGCCCACTCCTTTATGAATTACCCTTACAACAACCTCCTGGTTTGATAATTTCATTAATGAATCGGATAAAGCTTCCACGGAGCCGTCTACATCTCCCTTAACAATGAGAGCCAGTTCTTTAATTCCGCCGATGCTTATCTGTGCAGCAATCTCATCGAGTGTAATGTGGTGCATCTGCTTCTGCTCCTGTTCTCTTCTGAGCTGCTGCCTTTTTAAGCTGATCTCCCTGGAATCCCTTTCGGATTCCACTACTACGAAAGTATCACCGGCCTGAGGAGAACCTTCAAACCCAAGGACCTGGGCAGGTGTCGAGGGGAGTGCTTCATTTAACTTATTCCCTCTCTCATCGAACATTGCACGGACCTTTCCATGATAAATTCCTGCAACGAAGGGGTCGCCGATTCTTAAAGTTCCTTTTTGAACGAGAATAGTGCCTGTAATCCCTCTCCCTTTATCCAGCTCCGATTCAACCACAACTCCCCGGGAAGTCCGGTTATAATTAGCTTTAAGATCTAAAAGTTCTGCTTCAAGAAGAATTACCTCAAGCAGGTTTTCTATATTCTTCCCGGATTTGGCGGAAATTTCAACACATTGGTTTTTCCCGCCCCATTCTTCCACCAAAATATTTCTGTCTGCCAGCTGCTGCTTAATTCTGTCGGGATTTGCTCCCGGCTTGTCAATTTTATTAATAGCAATTATGATCGGAACTCTTGCAGCTTGCGCATGATTGATTGCTTCGACCGTTTGAGGCATCACCGCATCATCGGCGGCGATAATGAGCACCACAATGTCGGTAAGCTGTGCACCGCGGGCTCTCATTGCAGTAAATGCTTCGTGGCCGGGCGTATCGAGGAACGTGATTGATTTCCCGCTTCCCACATCAACTTTATATGCGCCAATGTGCTGGGTAATTCCGCCCGACTCACCTGCAACGACATTTGTATTCCTTATATAGTCCAGAAGAGAAGTTTTTCCATGATCTACATGCCCCATTATCGTCACAACCGGAGGCCTGGGCTGCAGCGATTCTGGCGGATCCGGAAAATCTTCAAGGGCCTCGGCTGTATATTCCTTTTCAAATTCCACTTCAAAACCGAATTCATCCGCCACCAGGGTAATTGTCTCCACGTCAAGCCGCTGATTTATGGAAACCATCAAACCAAGCTCGATACATTTTGAAATTACCTCGGCTACGGTAACACCCATTAAATTTGCGAGCTCGTTTACTGCAATAAACTCAGTGACTCTGATTTTATTCTTCTCAAGAGATTTTTCAATAAGCTTTCTTTCCTCCTCCGCTTCACGTTCCTTCCTTTTTTTCTTGCGGTGGCTGGCCCTCACCGAAGAGATGGAATCATCCATACTCAGCAGTGTTTTCCGGATCGCTTCCTTCACATCCTTCTGATCAATCTCGAATCTTTTTACTCTTTTCTTTTTCTTTGTTACGAGTAAATCCTCGGGAGATTCAACAGTTGTTTTTTTCTTTGCTTTAGGTTTTTTCTTCTTCTTTATTTCACCGGTTTTTTCATCTTTTTCTTTAGATTCTAAAGTCAAGTCCGTTTCTTTTTCGTGCTCATCGAGATCCATTTTCCCGATTACAGTAAGGCCCTTTCTCTTTTCTTTTTCCGGTGATACGGATGTTTTTAATTCAACAGTTTCTTCAATTTTTTCTCCTGCTTCGGCCGTTTGTGAATCTACAAGAGTTAATTCGGGCTCCTCAGCCGCTTCGGCTGCAGCTGCTTTCTCGAGGGATATCTCAATTTCCTCTTTTTTAGTTATTTCAATTTCCCTGGCTGCTGCCTCAACCTCGGCCGGCTTCGGCTCTTTAACCTCCTCTTTTGCCTCCTCTTCTTTTTCCACTCTCCTTTTATGGAATTCCGCCAGCTTTTTGTAATGCTTTTCAGCTTTTTCAATATCTTTCTTGAAATGATTATTTATATCAGAAATCATTTCATCGGAAAGAATGGACATATGAGATTTTACATCATGCCCTTTTTTCTGAAGGAACTCCAGTATATTTTCAGCAGCCAGATTATATTCGGATGCTAGCTTATATACCCTGAGCTTTTTTTCTTTGGTTTCCGCCATATATTTATTCGGTTATTCCTCTTCTTCAAACTGAGCTTTAATTATTTCAAGTATTTCGTTGATCTTTTCATCATTCATTCCTTCAATCTCCTTAAGCTTTTCAGGTCCGGCCGTTAAAACTTCCAGAGCCGTATCATAGCGGTGGTTAATAAGCAGCTCGTAAATCTCCGGCCCGAGCTCTTCCTTAAGATCTATCAGTTCAATATCTTCTTCATATTCTTCAAACGGTTTTTCTTCTCTCAAGATTTCAATTTCATAGTCAGTCAGCTTCATTGCCAGTCGGATATTAACTCCGTTTCTGCCGACAATAAGAGAAACCTGGTCGCTGTCGGCAGTTACTACGGCTTTTTTCTCAGCTTGGTCGACTTCTATGTGCTTTAACTTTGCGGGCGCCAGTGCCCTTTGTATAAATAACGAAGGATCTTCCGAATAATTAATTACATCGATGTTTTCATTGTTGAGCTCTCTTACAATTGCATGAATCCTGACACCCTTCATTCCCACGCATGCACCAACAGCATCAATCCTTTTATCCTGGGATTCGACGGCTATTTTTGCTCTTTCACCTGGTTCCCTGGCAATTGCTTTTATATCTATTATCCCGTCGTAGATTTCGGGTATTTCAATTTCAAATAATCTTCTCAGGAACATATTATCGCTGCGGGAAATAATAATTAAAGGGCCGCTGTTCCCTTTTTTAACTTCCTTTACAATGGCCCGGATAGTTTCTCCTTTTTTATAACGTTCGTAAGGGATCTGCTCATGACGGGGAAGCATTAACTCATTCTTATTATGATTAACAAGGATATCGTTCTTTCTGATCTGGTAAATATCTCCGACAACTATTTCACCAAGCAGCTCTTTATACTCATTAAAAACTATATCCTTTTCAATCTCACGTATTTTCTGGTTTAAATTCTGCCTTGCAAGAGTAATCAGCCTTCTTCCGAAAGCAGCCAAATCAAGCTTTTCCACATAATCGTCCCCTATATCAAGCTCATCTTCGTTCCCTTTTTTGTTTACTTCCTGGATGCTTATCTCGGTATTGGGGTTCTGCACCTGATCAACTATTACTCTTTCAAGAAAGATTTCAATATCGCCGCGGTCCATGTTAACGACCACATCATATTTTGCATCTTCGCCGAATTTTTTTCTTACAAGCATTCCGAAGATATCCTCGATAATACCTCCGAGGACATCCTTGTCAATCCCTTTTTCTCTAACCATTTGAGCGAATGACTCGCTTATATCGAAATTCATTTTTCTTCTTCCTCCGTTAAGAAAAGCTAATTAATACTTTAGCGTTAATAATAGCGCCGAAACTAAGATGTACTTCTTCTTTTTTTTCATTCAGGAAGATCAACTCTTCATTTTCCATTCTCAGCAGTTTCCCCGTAAAATTTTTAATCTGTTCATTCTGCCGACAGCTTATTTCAAACTTTCTTCCTATATGCTTCGGGAACTGTTTTATAAATTTTAATGGTCTATCGACGCCGGGAGTGGAAACATCGAGCCTGTAATTCGAATTGAAATCAGGAATTTTGTTGATTTCCGAAATGATATCTCTGCTTATCTCCGCACAATTATCAGCCGAAACATTCCCTTCGCCGTCAATAAAAACTTCAATAACTCTGTTCTTTTCATTCCCTCTAAAAACAAGATCAATCAGGAAAAAACCCATTTTACCGGCTGATTCCTGAGCAATTTCAGCTATTTTTCTTTCAAAAAAGTCCATACAAATAAAAATCGCCCTCAAAAGGGCGCTCTAAACATGCCAAAGATAAAACTAATTTAGGCAATAAGCAAGGAAATGAGCAAGGGATGGGGGGGGGTTTAAGTTCAAGTGCAGAACTTTTAACTTCCTGAACCCGCCTGCGGCAGCAGGTTTGAACCTGAACTTGAACCTAAACTTGAACTTGAACTTGAACTTGAACTCAGACTCTGCCTCGCCTTCCTTTTCACCATCTGTACGATTCCGCTGAGCCCCATATTCTTCCCCATAGAAAGATTCTGCCCGAAGATCTTAAATACAAGATCATCGGGAATATTTAAAATTTTTTCAGGTTTTTCGCCTGAAAGGGTTTTATCCAGAATTACTGTAAGCGCTTTTGCAGAGATCCCCTGCGGATTCTGAACCGCAAAATAAAATTTTAATGTTTTATCGGGCTGCTCTGCTGCCCAGACATAAACACCCGATTCACAGAAAGGGACATTATTTTCTTCGGTAAGCTGAGCAATTTTATCCGGATTTTCTATGAATTTATCCGCATAGCTTATCAGGAAATCTATTCTCTCCTGTTCACCTGGAAGCATTACAAATAAATCCAGAAGCTCTTTTAATTTTTGGGGAATCTGATCCATAAGCTGCAACTAAACATTATTAGAGCTTTGCTGCCATATTGAATATAAAATGGGAAAAGAATTTCCAATAACGAATCTTGTAATCTTGTCCAAAGGATCCTTCGGATAATTTTGCAATTAGCATATGGTTTTCGGCCCTGCCATTTAGTAAGCAGGGCATTAACTATTTCTCTATCGGGGCTCCGACAAGGTTGCCCCATTCGGTCCAGCTTCCGTCGTAATTCCTTACATTTTTATAACCGAGGAGATTAGTTAAAACAAACCAGGTATGGCTGCTGCGTTCACCGATGCGGCAGTATGCAATTATATTGTCTCCCGGCCTTAAATCATTCTCTTCCTGGTACAATTTCTTTAATTCGCCGGCAGGTTTAAATGTTCCGTCTTCTGTATTTACGGCTTTTGCCCAGGGAATATTTTTTGCGCCGGGAATATGTCCGCCGCGCAGCGCTCCTTCATTCGGATAGTCAGGCATGTGGAGTCTTTCACCGCTATATTCCTGGGGAGATCTTACATCAACTAAAGGGAGTCTTTTTTTAACATGTTCCTGGACCTGATCCCTGAAAGCTCTTACCTTAGTATCGTTGCGGTCAGGTGCCGTATATGCAGTCTTTGTAAGAGTCGGCACTTCGCGGGTTAATTCTCTTCCTTCTTTTTCCCACTTCAATCTTCCGCCGTCCATCACTTTGGCATTTTTATGACCGAACAGCTGGAATACCCAGTAAGCATAACAAGCCCACCAGTTATTTTTATCCCCGTAGAAAACAATTGTTGTACCCGAGGTTGCACCGATGCGGGACATTAATGATTCAAATCCTTTTTTATCAAGGTAATCCCTTTTAACCTGGTCATTCAGATCTTTTGTCCAATCCACATGAACTGCACCGGGTATATGACCTGTTGAATAGAGAAGCTGATCCTCATTCGATTCTACAATCCTGATGTTCTTATCATTTAAATGATTTGCAACCCAATCGGTGGTTACCAGCACGTCAGGATTTGAATAGCCTCTATCTTTAATATCGCTCATACATTCTCCTATATTTTATTAATTTTCTCTTCATTCCTATTCATTTCATTTTTCCCGCTTTCCTTTCCAAGAGATTCTTTTTCCGGTGCAGCCATTTCCTTCTCTTTCTTTTTTCTTTCCTGTTTCCGGGTTATCATAGTTGCGATTATTAAACCTATTATGGCTCCTAAAACAAGGGTTATTACAAGTAGGACAATTTTAGGAAGATAGATGCCCCAGAAAAAAAAGAGCACTCCTGTATTTTCGGAAGCATTCTGGTATACAAATACCGTAAAAAGAACTAAAAGCAGCATTAAAATGACTACTTTAGCTTTCATTATTTTTCCTAGTTTTTAGTGAAATTAATTTATTGAATTAGTTAATCAACAATAAGTTCTATAGAGTGATACAGAGCAAAATTAAAAAAAAAGAAACCATTAATGCTCCGGATGAATATGTATATCTCTCTGAGGAAAAGGTATTTCAATATTATTCTGCTTAAATCTTTTAAGAATTTCATAATAGATCTGGCTCTTTAAAACTCCGGGCCTGTTTATATATTCCCTCGTCCATACTCTTAAATTAAAAAGGATTGCATTATCGCCGAATTCTTCTATTAAAACGTCCGATTTAGGCTCTTTCAGAACCCCCGGATTTTCGCCTGCTACCAGCAGCAGAGTCTTTCTTACCTCTTCAGGATCGGATTTATAAGATACGCCGACAGGAAAATTCAGCCGCACATTCCGATCAACATGGCTCCAATTAATTACAGTTGATGAAATGAATTCCGAATTGGGTACGATAATGGAGATATTATCATTAGTTACTATTTCAGTCGATCTCATGGATATTCTTACGACATCACCGCGTATTTTTCCGACCTCAATTCTGTCTCCGACCTTTATCGGTCTTTCAAAAAGGATTATAATTCCGCTGACAAAATTATTTGTAATATTCTGGAGACCGAAACCAATACCCACTCCGAGTGCGCCGGCTAAAATTGTAAAAGTGCTCAGATCAATTCCTACGGTCTGAAGCGCAATTACAAATCCGATAACCAGTATGATATATCTGATGATTGTTCCGACCGAGATTCTTACGCCGAGATCAATTTTACTTTTTGAAAGGAGCCTGTATATTACCCAGCGGCGGATCTTCCCGGTGATATAGATTAAAATGAAAAGAAGTAAAAAGAGGTAAATGATTGTCCAGAGCGTTAAATCGGTTGTGCCGATTTTAATAACCGGGAGATCAAGTGACTGCATGAGGTCAATAAAAAATTTTTTTATACTTTCCAAAAAATTCTCAAATTTTAATATGCCGGATGACAAATTATAATACAAAAAATAAGAAAAAGAATATAAAAAGCCGGAAAGAAGCACATGGATATATATGAGCATCACAATTATAAATAGGAGAAAGAAGAAAACCGTTTTTTTGATTGCTCGTGAAGACCGGAAATCTATATTTTTGTCTGGAAAGAGTTAATAGGTTAATAGTTAATACAGGAAAGAATAATCAATGATCAATGCTCAATAATCGATATTCAATTAATTGCTATGAAGATAAAAATTGAATATTGAACATTATTTCAAGCAATATACTGTTTTTAATAATATTTGGTGATTAAATGTCATATAATGTTAAGGTCTTCTGGAAGAAAAAAACCGGTGAAAAGTTTACGGATCTAAAATACAGCAGGGCCCACCGATGGATTTTTGACGGGGGGATTGAATTAAAAGCATCCTCTTCTCCGCATGTAGTTCAAGTACCGATGTCGGATGAATCTGCCGTTGATCCTGAGGAAGCATATGTTGCTTCCGTCTCGAGCTGTCACATGCTTTGGTTTCTATCTATTGCAGCCGCCAAGAGATTTATAATAGAAAGCTATGAAGATGATGCTGAAGGTATAATGGCCAAAGACGAAAACGGCAAATTAGCTATGACTGAAATTACCCTGAAACCGAAAATAATCTTCGGCGGAACTAAAATTCCTGCCGAAGGTGAAATCGCCGAGATGCATCACCTGGCGCATGAGAAATGCTTTATTGCCAATTCCGTAAAAACAAAAATTAATGTAGTTAGACGGAAGGAGCAAAACTCATATGTATGATTTAGCCATACAGTTAGAGAATCGACCGGGAACCTTGGCCGAAATGGGGGAAATACTGGGAAGTGCCGGCATCAGCATCGAAGGGGGCGGTGCATTTGTCATTGACGGAAAAGGAGTAGCCCATTTCCTTTTTGAAGAGGGTCATGCTGCAAGGAAGGTCCTGCTGGAAAAAGGGATTAAAGTAGCGGAAATAAAGGAAGTGCTTGTGCAGCGTCTGAAACAGGATCTCCCGGGGCAGCTTGGTAAAATTGCCCGGATGATGGCAGATGCAGGTGTAAATATTGAAGTTATTTACAGCGATCATCAAAACCAGCTTATTTTGGTTGTAGATGATTTTGAAAAAGGAAAAGCTGTTTCGGAGAAATGGAAAAAGGAGCAGAGTTAGGCGAAAATTCAAGTAAAAAAACCAAATAACAAATAAAATACAGTATCCAATATTCAATATTCAAAATTCAAAATTCTAAATATTCAGATGAATATTGATAATCATAGGGCTAAGAAATCGCGATCCGAAAATCCACTTGTCCCGCCAGAAACGGGGGATCCGGCATTCACATTCCTTAAAGGATGATACTTATTCAATTAGTACTGCCATTAAACTTTAATCATAAAAGAAATGTCAAATCCAAGTGAATGCTGCAGTTTACAAATTATTTGCTTAAAATATAAAGGAAATTATTATGAAGGAATCAGCAGGCAGAAGAGAATTTACCTTAATAGCTTTTTTATTATTGATAGCTTCCGTGATCTCGGGATGTTCAAGCAGCATACAAATGCAAAGCGCGTTGAACGAAAATAATATAGATGTCGACGGGAGCCGCCGGGACTGGGGATCAAGCCTGAATTATGTGAAGGATGATAATATAGCATTCGGATTTAAAAATGATAAGGACAATCTTTACATCGGTCTCGTAACTGCCGATAGATCCAAGATGATGAAGATTTTAACGATGGGTATGACCCTCTGGCTTAAAACCGACAAAAGCAAGATAGGAATAATATTTCCCATGAAGCCCGAACCGGGCGAATTTCGTGAAATGAGAATGAATGGGGAACAAGACAGCTCAAATGCAAGCAGCCGGATAAAAAATCTTATTTCGGAGAGGAGAGATATTCAGGTAATAAATGAGGATGATCTCCCTTTGTATACGGAAGATGCAGAAAAAGGCCCCGAATTTAAAGGTAAGTTGGGTTATGAAGATGATCAGCTGGTTTGTGAGCTGAAAATTCCGATGAGGAATAATAAACTAGCCGAAAGAATTTTTGATGAGTCAACGGATGAGGTTAAAATTAATTTTGTCACAGGCAAATTCGAAAGGAATTTCAGAGGCGGAAACATGATGGGTAGAAATCCTGGTAATCCTGATAATCCTGGTGTGGGATTTCCCCCGGGAGGAGGAAGAAATCCCGGGGGAATGGGAAGAGGACGCCCTCGGATGGAAGGGATGAATTTTGAACCGCTGGATTATACAATTGATCTGAAGCTGTCAAAGTAATGATTATTGAAATTATGTGAATGGTTCATCTGTCATCCCGATGAATATCGGGATCTTCCCCGGCAGTGAAAAGGTGGGTTGACGAAGAAGATGCCGAAATAAATTCCATTAGATGAAAGCTCTCTTATTTTCTTTTATCAATAAAGATCTTCCAGCGTTTTATGCTTTCAAATTTCAGCACACCTTTAGTATACCAGGGATCATTCATGATTCTTTGCCTGACTTCCTTTTCATCTTCCGCATTAACAATCAGCAGGGAACCTCCTTCATCTTCCAGCGGTCCTCCTATAAAAATAAAACCTTCATCGACTAGCTTGTCGATAAATTCGGCGTGTTCATTCCAATAAGGCTGTTCTCTTGTTCCTTTGGAAAAATCCCTGTTAGGTCCTGCAGATGCTAAAATTAAAAATTTATTTTTCATAATCTTAATATCTGATTAATAGATGGATCATTCTGAATTTTATGAAATGAACAGCTTGAACTCTGGTTTTACTTCTCTATTTTATAATCGATGCGTATTCATTATTCGGTGTTAATTATTTATAATTCGATATTGCAATCAAATATCTTATCTTAAATTATTTTTGGTTTATATAAAAGATAAGTCATCTCTTAGTTACTTTTTAAATTCTTCAATGAAATGCGCCGGGTCAATACTTTTTCTTTCTTGGCTAGTAATTTTATCAGTAATTATAATAATAAATTTAGGAGAGAATCATGACAGGCTTATCACTTGAAAAATCAGTTGTAATAAATGCACCCGTTGAAAAAGTATGGGATGCACTTGTTAATCCTAAAATTATTAAGAAATATCTATTCGGTACGGATGCTGTTTCCGATTGGAAGGAAGGAAGCCCGCTGCAGTTTAAGGGAGTATATGAGGGGAAAGAATATGCAGACAAAGGAACCATCCTGAAATCTGAACCGAATAAATTTCTTCAGTATTCTTATTTTAGCTCCTTTTCAAATATGGAAGACAAAAAAGAGAACTACCAGATTGTTTCATATAAATTGTCAAAAGCAAACGGCGGAACTAAGCTTACTTTAAAGCAGGAAAATATTCATGATCAAAAGAGCAAAGAACATAGTGAAGAAAATTGGAGCGGCGTGCTGAATACGCTTAAAAGTGCTGTTGAGTCCGAATAGTTATTATAATGCTATGAAAACGGAAGAATTTAAAGAACAAGCTCTTTCATTCCCAAATACAATAGAGGCACCTCATTTCGATCGAAGAGCATTCAAGGTGGTCAATAAAAGAATATTTGCAACTTTGCATGAAGAGAGCGGAACAGCAAATTTAAAATTATCATTATCAGATCAAACCTTTTTTTGCAATTTAAATAGAAAAGCAATTTATCCTGTCCCCAATAAATGGGGGGAACAGGGTTGGACCACTTTTAATCTTGAAAAGATAGAATCCGGTCTTATGATGGATGCTCTGAATACCGCTTTTAATGAAATATTTAAAGGTAAAAAGGGAAAGGGCACAGCGAACAAAACCGGTTGATGGTAAAGAATAATTAAAAGATAAGGAGAAAAGAACTGACATGAATTAAGAGATCGGATTATTAGGAAAATATTCAATATTCAATTATCAATGATCAATTCTCAATTTAAAGCAATGAATACAAAAATTGAATATTGATTATTGAACATTGAGCATTGAACATTCTTTACAGAACTAAACTAATCCTATATTCCCTGCTAATCATACATAACAACCCTGTTATCGTTCTGCAGCCTTTCATGCCTCTCGGATTTGACTCTCTTTTTCAATAGTTTTTATTCATGGAAAATCAATAAAACTTTCTTTAGAGGTTAAAATGATTACACGAATATGGCATGGCAGAACTAAAAAGAAAAATGCGGAGATCTACCGTCAGTATGTAATTGAAACCGGTATTATTGATTATCAAAAAACAGAAGGGATACTTGATATCCAGATTCTTCAGAGAGATGAAGGAAAGGAAGAAACAGGGATATGGGCGGTAACACGCTGGAAAGATCTTAACTCAATTAAATCTTTCGCCGGAGAAGATTATGAAAAAGCTCATTACTATCCCGAAGATAAAAAATATCTCCTGGAATTGGAACCTAATGTAGAGCATTTTAAAACATTTTTGTTTTCAAATGCACGGATAAAAAATTTTATAAAGCAGATAGAGGAGCTTTATCGGGGAGAAAACTGGCTCGACGAAAATTTCCTGAAAAAATTTAAGTTAATAGACGATGTAAAAGCATTTATTCAGCCGGCAGCGGGGAAGCATTCCGCTGCCGAAATACTCTGGCACTGCATCTACTGGCGGAAAGTCGTTTTGAAAAGAATGCAGGGAGATTTTGAATTCGGGGAAAGAACCGAAAAGGAGCAGAATTTCCTGCCGCTTGAAGATCTTAAAGAAAAAGGATGGAATTATCTTTTGTCGGAATTCGAAAATCTTCAAATACTTTTAATAGATTTTCTGAAAACTAAAGATGATAATTTTCTTGAGGAGGTTTGCAAACCTGGGTATAATATGAGGTACTTAATTGAAGGAATAATTTCCCATGATGCTTACCATTTAGGTCAGATTGGATTTGTAATTTCACTTAACAGCGCAAAGTATTAAGAGGAAGAAAGAGTTACAGTAAATATTTTTATCTGGCATACCTCTACCTCCTAAGGGAGCGGTCAAGGTAGTTTATTTACTAACACCGTAAAAACAGAGACAGCGATTAATTTTACTGATGTTGTTCTAACATTATCAAGCGAACTTAGCCCGAATGTAAAAGCGATCGTTGTTTCATTACCCCGTGCTTCACCAATTGATATATAATCATACTCTCCTAATGCGGCTTAAAAACCGATTCCTCCTAAGGTGGAAAAGTTCCGAAATATTTTGAGATAATTTCATTTTCATTTTATTCATTCTCAAGAATAATTTAGTTTTTAACCATGATGGGGAAAAATTATTTGCTCATTTTAAGACTCATCTAAAAGCCGACTCGTTAGAGCCGGCTTTATAATTTGATTTTTACTTCATCAAGATCATCTTCTTCATCTGTGTGTAATTTCCTACTTTTATCTCGTAGAAATAAACGCCGCTTGAAAAATTTGCAGCATCAAACTCAATCTTATAATTGCCTGCAGACTTTTCCTCATTAACTAAAGTGACAATTCTCCTACCAAGGATATCATATACTTTTAGCGTTACAAATGATTGTATGGGAATTGAGTACTTTATTTTTGTTGTTGGGTTGAA
>DATKLQ010000055.1:0-3063 GCA_035542335.1 Ignavibacteriaceae bacterium
ATCCAAACATCGGATGAATCAGCTTTGTCTGCAGGAGTATCTTTGCAGGGCCACCAGTCGCTTGCACCATAGGGTTCACTCAAAGTCCAGATAGAAGGCTGCCCGTTATGTGAATCAAAAACAAAACTTCTTAAGCCTGTAGCCACAGGAGTTCCCCGGTAATAAACAATAATTTTAAAAGGTTCATTTATATCAACAGCAGTGGGAAGCTTAGTAGTAAGCCTGTCATCAGAATGTGTAAAAGATAATTTGGCGGCAGATTGACCTTCTATTGTAACCGAATCAACAGTTAAAACATTTGAAAGATCAAGAAAAATTGAATCTAATCCATTGGTTAAACTTTTGCCGGATACGGTAACTTCGCCGGTAAGGTAATTAGGGGAGTAAGAGATAGTTAAATTAAGCTTGTAGTACGTAACATCGAAAGAAGAATCTCCGGGATAATTGATTTCATCAGATTTAAAAATTCCTGAATAATTTTCTTTTTCTATTTCAGCGATATCCGGGAATTGCTGTGAGAAAGAAATTCCACTTATAAACAGACTAATTACACAGAGCATTGCCACATATTTTACTTTATTCTCTATGCGCTTAGCCCTTTTGTAAAAGGTATTCATTGTATTTCCGGAAATTCTTATTATAAAATAATGTTTATCCGGTTAAAATAAATGAGATAAAAATTACTCAACATTAATTTTTATATGATTCAGAAAACATAATAATATATCGTTAAGTTTATGCTATGGGCTATACCTTCAGCATAATCCCCTCTCAGAGAGCATAGGCGTCAACCTAAGAGGTAAATATTTATCTAAATGTAAGGCAATATTTTTATAAAATTACCTAAATTCAAAAGAAAACTTGTTAATCCTCTACGAGGATTTCAGAATTATTTGAGCCTATATTACTACAATAATTTGACCTTTACGAGGTCATTGATTGGACATCGTAGATGTCCTATTATTGTAGAAAAAGATAACGCCACAAAGCAAACATCCTCGTAGTTATTCCGTTTAAAGTCAACGGAGTGGGCAGCATGTATGCCCAAAAAGTTTTAATTAAATTTGTTCTTTGACATAATGTTTTGACATAATGAAAAAAGTATTTAAGTTAATCACTGACATTACCTATTTGGAAGAGTGAGGGATTGATCCCGTATTCAATCCAGACTTGTCAGGATTTTGGGACATCTCTTGCTCTTTCCTTTTTTTTGTTTGTCTTTTAGAAATAGGTGCAGTCAAATCCAATTTCTGATAACGCCTGAGCTTAATGCCAACCTGAAGGTTAACGGGCTTTGATTGATTCTGTTTGTTGAGCATTTTCTCTGAGTTAGCCCGATCTTTTTCGGGATTAAATTTCTCATTATTCTTAAGCATTCCGAAAACGATTCTGAGTATCTTATGCATGCAAATGCCTATTGCTGCCATCCTCTTCTTCCCTTTTTTAAGTTGGCGTGCATAGATTTCTTTGATGTATGGATTATGAACTAAAGCAGAGCGAGCAACCATATAAAGAATATTTCTTATTTCTTTTCTACCCTGTTTGCTCATGTGCATTCCCCATACTCCATCGCCACTTTGTTTCCAAATAGGGTGAAGACCAGAAAATGATGAGATTTTTTTTGTACTCTCAAAATATTCAATCGGGCATATATTAAGCAGAAGACCCAAGGCAGAATAATCACCTATACCCTGGAAGCTTTTCAGGATTTCTATCTCCGGCAATTTACAGTTATCGGCAATGTAGTGGCTTTGTTTATTTATTAGTTTAGTTAGCTTAGATATCTGTTTTACCATAGATATTACCAGGTTGGCTGTTATATCATCAACGGCAGAAGCTACTGAACTCCTAGCCTTATTTATCAAGCTCAAGGCTTTATCTTCCTTCAAATAAGGTATAGATGTTAAAGCATCTATCCTTGCCTTTGATAAATGTTTTGCTGTCGGATACTGAAGTATAACCTTTAGCAGCCAGTTAGGATAACCGTCTTTACAGTAAGTTAACAGCTCTGGGTTAGCAATGTAAAGGATAGATTCAAGCTGATTATAAAGTTGAGTTCTCTGCTTTACAAGCGTTCTTACAAATTTCCACTGTCTTCTGAGAAAATAAAATCTATCATCCTTATTATAGATGATTTTATTTTTATGGTTAATTAGATATTCAGCAATGTTTTTAGCAGCTTGCTTATCAGTTGTTATTCTGTCCATTGAGGCTTTGCTGTTATGATTGGTCCCGATTGGATTTACCCTGGCAACAGGAATATCTATTCTGCTTTGGAGCTTCCGTAGGGTGTTTAACCAATTATTCTCATAACCACCAGTTGATTCAACTGCAGAATAAATAACACAGCCGGGATGCTTTTCTGCAAACTGGTTCAATATCTTGCAAAGCTGCTGATGTCCATCAGATGTATCGTCAAGCTGAAAGTTGTTTATTGCTGTTTGTTTATCCTCGTTGATTAGAACAAAATCAGCAAAACCTTTACTGGCATCACAACCTAAATAGAAATTATTCATAAGAATTTTTTCCTTTAAGATTTATTTTTAATAAGTAAAATGTCAGGTAACACCATCCTTGTTAATGCTGCATCGAGTGCAATGTTATTCCACGGTTTTAACCTGACGGAAGGAAGAAACTACGAGACAGGCTCTAGGCCTAAGAGGAATTCCTTCTACTTCCGTAAGAAATAAAAATTTTTCATCATGCCAAAGAACATTATGTATATTATCTAAACTTTAAACATACAAGAGGATTTATAGTTTCTCTAAGATGGATTTCATAAAAATATTATGTCCCCTGATTGTTAAGTAACAATTTCTTTAATCGACACCTGTTCTCTTAAAAAGGGGTATCACTCATCAAAAAATGGGGGTGTGTATTATGAAAGAAAACCATTTATTACCTGCGTAGTTTAATTGAAAACGCAACCTGAAGGTTGCGGCTACCCGTATATTTTCCGGATTCCAACCTTTAATAGTGTGCAATTTTTTTTTAATTTTACACCGCACCCTTAGCTCAGTTGGTAGAGCAGTAGACTCTTAATCTATTGGTCGGGGGTTCGAG
>DATKLQ010000056.1:0-4078 GCA_035542335.1 Ignavibacteriaceae bacterium
TTTGAAACGGAAAATTCACTAGTCTTTCCCGGTTCATCTTTTACTTCTTTTTTACTGCACCCGAATACAAAGCTTGATAATAATAAAATTGTTATTGCTGAATTAATTTTCATCTTTTGCTCCCGTTAATTCATTCTTAACTTTAGTCGGTTTTTTCTTTTTTTAGATCTATCTTGTAATTTACGGTCGTATCCGGCTTCTGTGAACCTGCCGGGTTATACGTAGGCGGATATGGACCTCTTTCCGGAACGCTCCTCGTATTGTTTACAATAAAAAATATAAGCAGTATAACTATAATAACAATGGTCCAGAAGAAATTTTTATACTTGGGATTTATTAAATATTTCTTCTCGGGCAGTTTCTTCCCGATTTGTCTAACTTTATTTCTTTCTTTTTTCTGAGACATATTTAATTTTTAGTCAATATGATTATTTTTTTATAAAATGGATTCATAAAAATAATAAAATAGATAATAGATTGGGAATATTTTCTTTAGTCTTTGTGTTTCTCATATTCCAGTCAAAATATCCTTAAAAGTCGGGATAAGTGTTGTAATTTTATGCTAATTTAAGCACCAATTAAGAAACTCTAATTCCAAATCCCGCGATTTAAATATTTTCCCAAAGAAAAGTGGATACCGCTCTGCATTTAAGCGTCAGCCTGTCTTTCTGTTTCTCATTCTCTTTTTCTTAATCCTGATGAATCTACAGAGGGGCGGATTCCGGAGTTGAATAGGCAGGAATTTTATTGATTCTGACCGATTTTTTAGCCAAATTTCTATTAGAATTTTATATTTATACTGCGTAGGCTATTAGGAGAGGTTAAATGCGGATCGTAAATAATCTCTTCAAATTTTCCGAATATAACTCATTAATCAACTCATTTTATCCCATTTTTTTATTTAAAAGAATGCGGGGGATCTATGAACTCATCAATAAAATATTCATTGATCATTATTTCATTTATCTTCATTAGTTTTTCTTCCTTAGCCCAGGAAATTAATGTAAATGAAATGATCGGGAAAAATCAATCTGCCGTCATTAAAAGGTTCGGGACTCCGGTGCACCAGGATAACAGTAACCCGGCAATGGAGTGCATGTTCTATCAAAGTGATCTGGGAAGAAAGATTTTTGTATCCAGCGATAAAGTTGTATTCCAGGCCGAGTCTTATTCTTCTTATGGCAGCGAAAAATCGGCCCGGAAAACTTTAGACAGTTTTATTTCATCTTCAATTGCCTCCGGTTATCAAGTGGATACTGTTTCCGCTAATGATTTCCGACTCAGGAAAACCGGCATCAAAGTAGACTTACAGCTGAATGAAAACAAACTTTCTAAGAAGTTTGAGATTACCGTGAAGGCAAATAAGACTGAAAGTTAAAATTATCGAGTATCTAAAAATCTTCTTGCTCGAATAGTGTGGAATAGTTCTAATTCTCTTCATATGTGGAGACCTGCCGATATAAAGTTAATTTTTTTTTCTTTAATTTTTATATTTCTAAAAATAATTTCTGCAATATGCCGATTTAAAAGATTAGCATAAGCATTTAAAAGAATGGAAAGGAAATATTTTTAGTCAGTTGAAGCGAATTGTTGAGCTGTTTTATAAATACATTAATAAATCGACGTTCCGCAATGTTATATATTTCAGCGGCGGAATAGTATTATTTATATTAGGGGTAATCGTTTACGGGGTTGTTCTTAATTTGCGGGAAATACCTCTAAAGGAAGCCATGCTTTTAAAGGGCTATAGCGAGCTTGTAAATACAAATATCATTATTGAACGCAGGAATTTTACCTTGAATCTTTATGAGGACACTGTTCTGATTAAATCATATAGAGCTAATTTCGGAAGAAATCTTAGCGAGGCTAAATCACGTGCAGGGGACGAAGCTACGCCGGTGGGTGAATACAGGATTTGTTCAATTGATACTGCTCATAAGTATCATAAGTTTTTAAGATTAAATTATCCCAACATAAGCGATATAACTGAAGGATTGCGAAAAGGCATAATAACCCAGAATGAATTCGATAGTCTGAAGTTTGAATATTTTTATGAAGACTGCCCCGAATTGAAAACTGCACTCGGCGGTAATATGGGTATACACGGAATAGGGGAATACAATTATATTTTTAAAAATCTTCCGTTTATCTATAACTGGACGGACGGCTCAATTGCCGTAAGCAACGAGCACATAGATGAAATTTATTCCGTAGTAAAGAAAGGAACTAAAGTTGTTATTAAATAAAAAACTAGCCGGGGCTTTATTATTGCTTCTGCCCCTTCTTATTTCCTCCTGCTCAAAACAGAAAAAAGAAGAAGTAAAGCAGATGCCGGATTTTAACAACCCAAAAGTTGTTATGGAGGAAACAAAGAAAGTTCTGGGTGATAATGTAAAATTTGCACGGAGAGGAAAATTTAAAGGAGAATCCCCCGTGGAAGTGGCTGCCGGCGTCGAAATCTCCGATAAAAATAACTGGGGCATTAAATTTTATCTTCTAAAAGAAGAAAAAAATAAGCTTGTTTCAATCTATGAAACAAAACTCTTGGAAGGATCTTTTACTGAGTGCCTTGTAAATCAATTTAAATTTCCGGGGTTTGATTATGAGCTGGTCTATTATAACTCACAGGATTATTTTCTCGGCAGCGGCGGCGGTGAGATCTTTTCTTATATAATAGACTTTAAAAAAGGGGATACATTTTATGCTCATCTATTCTCGGAGCCGCGCAAACCGGTCTCCCTGTTTTTATCTCAGAATATAAATAACCAAAGTATAAAAGATTTTTTCATCTCCAACTTCAGAAGAGATTTTCACAGTCTTACTATAGTCCCGGATGATGTCGATCTTGATCTGTAATTGTGCCGAATCCGGGTATAAAATGGTGAGGAAATCATTTATTATTGTCCTATTTGCGTTCGGCGCTTTTACTTCAGCCCAGCGGTATGAGCTTCAATCGATCAGTTTTGAAGGAAATAGTGCAGTTTCCTCCTCGGAGCTCAAAGATATAATCTATTCGGAAGAAACACCTCTTTGGTTCTGGAAATTCCTCAATAAATTCACTCCATTGGGATCCGAACCGGTTTATTTCGATTCTACAAATATCCAGCTGGATCTTAATGCATTGGAATCATTTTACAATGCCAGCGGTTTTTTTGAAGCAAAAATATCATATTCATATAAGCTGGATACAGTAGGCCACGATGCTTACCTTACTTATAAAATAGCGGAGGGAGAACCGTCAAATAACGGTAAGGTTCAACTCTTCGGCCTGCAAAAAGTACCTGATTATATAAAAGTATTTTTGTACCGGGAGACTGAATTGGATCCTAAAGAGAGATATTCCGAAAGCATTGTTCAACAGAAAATAGAAAATTCGATAAATATTTTCTTAAACAACGGATATATTTTTGCTAAATTCGACAGCACATTGATTTATAAAGATACCGTCGCTAATTCAGCGGATATTAATATATATTTTTCCACCGGAAATTTCTATTACGTCGATACCGTTATTGTTGAAACAAAGGGAGAGGGAGCTCCTTATGTGCAGGAAAGCCTAATAAGAAAAATCTGCGATATAAAAACCGGCGAACCGTATAGTTATGAAAAGATTAAAAGAAACCAGGCAAGACTTTTCCGGACAGGTATTTTTAACTCCGTTGTTTTATCCTCGGTTGAGAATGATACCTCGGGCAACCTGGTGCCTCTTAAGCTTGAAGGCACCATCGGCTACTTGAATGAACTTTCACCGGAAGTTATTGTTAATAATCAGCAGGGCTTTTTTAATATCGGTTTGGGAGCCAATTATATCCGGAAAAATTTTCTCGGTGAGGCGAGAAAGTTTACTGTGGGTGCTTCTTTTGGTATTCAGGATCTTGCTAACGCAAACATTGGTGATTTGCTGAGTAAATTTTCCTTTAGAGATACAACACTTCTAGGTTATGTCGATTCCCGCATAACTATCGAGCAGCCGTTCCTTTTCAGCAAGCCAATATTCGGTACGTGGGAAAATTATGCCAGAATAAATAAGCAGGCTAACTATAATCTTACCGTCTTAGGGTCCAAGCTGACCTTGGAT
>DATKLQ010000057.1:0-4781 GCA_035542335.1 Ignavibacteriaceae bacterium
CGGCAAATAGTCCGATTGATAAACATCCCCATGCACCATTTACACCATGAACGGAAATAGCTCCAACCGGATCATCAATCTTAATCTTATCGAAGAAGAAAACAGATTCGACAACCAGAACTCCTGCTATTAAGCCGATAATTGACGCTCCTCCTGCACTTACAAATGCGCTGGGTGCAGTTATTGCCACTAAACCTGCCAACATTCCATTACATAACATTGAGGGATCAGGTTTTTTAGTTCGGAACCACCACATCCAGAGACATGCTGCCATGGCCCCGGTAGCGGAAGCAAGCATAGTATTAACGGCAATGACGGATATTCGAAGATCTGTACCGGCTAGAGTAGATCCCGGATTAAATCCGAACCATCCGAAAGCTAGAATAAATGTGCCTAAAATTGCCATTGGTATGCTGTGGGGTACTATCGGATTTATGCTGCCGTCTTTATTATATTTTCCGAATCTCGGCCCAATTAGCCAGGCAAATACAAGCCCGATCACTCCGCCCTGCATGTGCACTACCGAAGAACCTGCAAAATCCACATGACCATGACCCAGCCCGAAGTTTTTACCGAGCATAGCCAGCCAACCGCCGCCCCATACCCAATTTCCAAAAACAGGATAAATTATAGAACCTACAAATATTCCATAAATCATAAATGCAGAAAATTTCCATCTTTCTGCTGCTGCTCCGGTAGGAATTGTTGCAGTAGTATCCATAAATACCATTTGGAAAAGAAACAAAGTAAATACTCCGACATCATAGCCGGCACCCTGTAAAAGAAATCCTTTCCACCCTAAAATTCCAAAGTCCTTGCCGAACAAACTTAGGGTGATTTCATGATCCAGGCCGGTATAGCCGCCTAATGTTCCCAAAGCACCGAAGCCGCCAAACATGAATGCAAATCCGCATAAATAAAACCCAAGCATGCCTAATGGATAAATCATTAGGTTCATAGACATGGTATGAGCAACATTTTTTGCCCGCGTTAACCCGGTTTCTACCAGGGCAAATCCGGCCTGCATGAACATTACTAAAAAGCCTGTAATAAGTGTCCATACAAAATTTATTGATACTCTATTATGCCCGACAGCATTACCTATTTCAACAAGAGTAGGTTCTCCGGGTTTTACGGCCGGGACGTCGGTGATTGTCCCGGTATTAACCCCTCCTGCATCCTGTGCTGAGGAAACGGAAGGTATCAAAACAATAATTGCAAACAAAAGCGCGGCAATAAGAAAAATGTTTTTACCCATTGCGGCTGCACTTTGTAGATGATTTTTTTCGTTTATCATGTATTCTCCTTTAATATTTTTTTAAAATTTTATATATTTTATTAAAGGGCAGCCTCGCCCGCTTCTTCGGTCCTTATTCTGATTGCGTCATCAATATTGGTAACAAATATTTTCCCGTCGCCAACTTCGCCCGTCTTAGATTTAGATATGATTATCTCCAAAGCTTTTTCGCTCTCTTTGTCCGAGCAGATCAATTCGAGTTTTATTTTCGGTACAAACTCGATATTATATTCGGAACCCCGGTATATTTCCTTATGTCCCTTCTGTCTTCCATAGCCTTTCACTTCGCTTACAGTAAGACCTGAGAAACCGGCCTCCTGAAGGGCGTTGTGCACTTCGTCCAATTTATGAGGACGAATAATTGCTTCTATTTTTTTCATGAAGTACCTCTTTTTTGTTTGTAAAAGTTTCATGCTCCCGGAATTTAAAAGAAATCGTTGCGAATATTGTTAGGAATATAATCAAGAATACTTAAATAAATAAAGTATTTTAATGCAATTATATAATTATTTTAAGAAGATGTCAAGCTGAAGCTAATTAATATTTTTCCCTGTTGACTTCAAAACGGAGAATTTTGAGGCAAAATGAATTAATATTATCCCGTCGGTTTGAGTTGTACCACAACTTGATTATTTTTCGGAAGGAAATTTCCTTCAAAGCGGCTAAATTGTTTTTGCAAATATCATCTTTTAAAATTCTTCCCTGCCTTATATTATTCAGCTTATTTGCCGGATGCTTTACGGCTGAAAAAATTGTTTCTACTCCTTCAGGATTAATTTATATGGATAATAAAACCGGAACCGGGAGAGAGGCTGAATACGGCGACTCGGTCTCAATTCATTTTAAAGCATGGGTTGTTAACGACTCGGACTACATCTGGGATGACAAATTAAATAATAAGTCGATGATAAGTCTTGGAAATACTTACCTAATAAAGAGACCGATCGAATTTATCCTGGAAGAAAATGCTTTTATAAAGGGATCTTATGAAGGAATTATAGGAATGAAAAAGGGGGGAATAAGAACAATTATAATCCCTTCTACTCTGCTGTACGACAGGCCAAAAAATTTATGCCCCCCGGATTCTAACATCATGCTTATTGTAGAACTTGTGGATTTGAAAAAATTAAATTCCGCCGCTCATAGATAGCTGCGTACCAGCTGCAGCGCATGTGAATAATACCCTGTCCCGAAAAGATTTAAATGATTCAGTACATGATAGAGCTTATAAATATTCTCCCTGTATTCATATCCGGGTTTGAGCGGGAAGCATTCATTATAAGCATAGTAAAATTCGCGGGTAAATCCTCCGAACAATTTTGTCATTGCGAGGTCAGCTTCCCGGTGCCCGTAATAAACTGCAGGATCAATTAAGCAGGCATTTCCTTTCTCATCGGTTATGTAATTCCCACTCCATAAATCGCCGTGCAGAAGGGCAGGAGGTTCTTCGCTGCCCGACAGTATTTCTCCGATTTTGCTCTCTAATTTCTTAATCCCTTTGTGCAATTCTTGTGAAGAATACCCGTTCTTTTCTGCCAATTTGAATTGAAACAGAATTCTTTTATTTAAATAAAATTCTATCCAGTTCAGCTTTTCCTTTTCAACAGGAATATTCATTTGAACCGTCGAGCCAATGTAATTGTCTTCATAGAAGCCGAAGTGATCTCCTGTAAATTCATGGAGCCGGGCAAAACCGGCGCCGAAATCCTCGAAAAAAGTTTTAGATCTTCTCCCTTCATTTATATACTCCAGGAGAATAAAATCATCTCCGCAGAAAATTACTTTAGGGACTCTTATCGCATTGGCTTTCCCAAGTTCAACTAAACCATCAGCCTCTTTCCTAAACATGCTTCCGTCCGGATTCATTTTTAAAAATGCAATAAGCCCGGAATTAAATTCTAATTTATACGCATTGCTGATGCATCCTCCGGATAAAGATTGGACGGATTTAATACCGCTTCCGGTTTCCTTCTCAATTATAGATTCGATTCTGCTATTAAGCTTCATCTTTCAGCTTTCCGATTAAACCTTTACATGCATCTTCCAGGATATCCAGAACCAGTTCGAAGTCTTTAGGTCCGCCGTAAAACGGATCCGGGACTTCATCTGATTTCACCCTTGTGCAGAAATCCGTTATCTTTAAAATCTTTTCCGAATATTTCTCCTCAGGATCAAATGATTTTATATCGATCATATTTTCATCATCCATTGCAATAATATAATCAAAATGTTCGAAGTCCTTTAAAGAAAAGATTCTTGCCTTATGATTTAATTTATAACCCCGAATCCCTGAATGGCGTATAATCCTTGCATCCGGCAATTCTCCTAAATGATAATCGATTGTGCCTGCCGAATCGACTAAGATTTTCTCTTGGAGGCCTTCTTTTTCAACTAGATGCCTCATAATCCCTTCGGCTGCAGGAGACCTGCAGATATTACCCAGGCATACGAATAAAATTTTTTTCATTATACTTGCATCATTCTTTCATGTAAGGATATTTTTCATTTTAAAAAATAATAAATTAAGTGCAACTAATTTAATTGTATGGATTATATTCTTATTCTATAATCAGCCAAATACATGTAAATTATTTTTCTCTGAGTCGAAGAACTCTGTAAAATTTTTAAGGCATGCTTCACCTGAGGAAAGGCCAGCTATGAAAATAATTTCCTTCACTTCTTTATTTCTAATAATTTTTTCTTCATTAATCTCTTCTCAAGCGGTTTACCCGAAAAGGGAATTACGAGGGACATGGATTGCTACGGTTGCAAATGTAGATTGGCCGTCTTCACCATATCTGAGCTCGGGTGAAAAAATAAAAGAACTGGTTGAAATTTTTGAAAAGCTGTCTCAGGCAGGTATAAATACCGTTTTTTTCCAGGTAAGAACAGAATGCGATGCATTATACAAATCCGGGTTTGAGCCCTGGTCGTATTGGCTGACCGGCGAGCAGGGCAGGGAACCTGATCCTTTTTTTGACCCGCTTGAATTTGCAATTGACGAAGCACATAGGCGCGGGATGGAACTGCATGCCTGGCTGAATCCTTATCGCGTTGTAAAAACAGTAGGCGAATATGAAATCAGCAAAACTCATATTTCTATGACTCATCCTGAATGGATACTTTCATTCCGGTCCGCCGGCGGGAGTTATAAAATGCTGGATCCCGGGATTCCTGCCGTACGTGATTATATAACTGCAATCGTTTCCGATATCGCCGGGAGGTACAAAGTAGACGGAATCCAGTTTGATGATTATTTCTACCCATATACTCCTAAAATTTCAAATGAAGATTCCCTTTCATTTATCCATTACGGCAGCGGTTTTTATAATATTGAAGAATGGAGAAGAAATAATATCAATTTACTGGTTGCCCAGGTATATGATAAAATCAATTCGATAAACCCGAGGATAAAATTCGGGATCAGTCCTTTCGGAATTTTAGAGAACAAGTATGCAGGCACAAATGGATTTGAGTCTTATTC
>DATKLQ010000058.1:0-3953 GCA_035542335.1 Ignavibacteriaceae bacterium
AGCTCGAGCAGACAGAATGATAAAACCAAGGATAAAAACTGTTTGAATTTTAATATATCTTTTCATTTTAGATTGCATTTAAGATTCAAAAGAAAGCCCAGCTTATGAAAGAATTGGATTTTTAATCAGGAACTCTATTTACTATTAGGAAGATCTTCCGGTAGGTTATTTTGGCAGACATTCCTAAAATAACCTTTGTTATTATTTAATTCAATTTCTTTAGATTCTTTTTGATGGTAACGGAGGGAGGGCGTAGCCCGACCGTAGTTACCATCTGTCATTTTATTTTCCGTCTTTGACGAGACTCGCCTTTGGCGGTTTACTTTCATCTTTTAGCTCCGGGTGATATAGTTCTACTAATTCTCTATACTGGATTATTGTACTTCTTCCCATTCCGGATACCCGTACCATCTCCATCAGATTAAATCCCTTTTCCATTAATAATTTTATATTTTTATAACTCTTGATATACCTGCCGACTGATTCTATTGTGTGGTTGGTTATCCTGGCTATATCTATCTCCGGGTAACCTTGTTCATATAAATTTATTATGCTTCCTTTATGTGTCGGTTTACTTCCCTGATCCAGTATCATTCCTTTTGTGGGAAGTATGTCTTTATGAGTCTTATGATATTTGGCTATATATCTTCCTATCGTTGTAAGGGAACGATTTATAAGCACACTTACTTCTGCTCCGCTTAATAATCCTCCTTGTTCATATGCGCTCTTTACCAATCTTGCCATCACTTCTATATCTCGTTCTTCCTGTTTTTTGTAACTCTCTTTTCCATAAAAACTTCTCATTCTCTGTTCTATATCTTCCTTGGTTACCAGCGGCAATATTACTGTTTTTACTTTATAATCTTCTGCTCTCTTTCCATAGCTCGGTTTTTTCTCTGTTGCTGCTGTCGTCTGCCATACTATTTCTCCCATGCTTCTTTTTTCTATTTCCGGATAAAATTCCTTATGCAGCTGCTCTATGTCTTCGGCTATCATCATTATTACTTTATGGCTTCCTACTAGTTTATACTCATCTTCCAATAGCTTCACTATGGCATTAAAGTAATTTCGCTTTGGTATCGATTCATACCGGTTTTTATTAGACTTTTGCATTATCTCCCCCTTTTTTTTTCGCTGGATATAATGCTTTCAGTTGTTCAAGCAACTCCTGATATACTCTCGGCCAGTGTTCTCCTTCCTTATACTTCTTATATAAACTCTCGTATTCTTCCGTTAATCGCTCACTCTGATGAAGCAGTCTGCTTATCTCACTTTTATCTTTTATACCGTGACTCTTTATTAATAATAATCTTCCGAAGCTGCTTATATATCTTTTAATGGAATGACCGCTGTGTCTGGTCTTTCTCATTATTTCATCATAGGTATATCCTTTCAGATATAACTCTATTATCCGGCTCTTATGCGATATCCCTCGCCCTATATCATGCTCATTGCCTCTGGTGTGTACCTGGTTCCCATCTTTCTGTAACTCCCGGATATCTTCTCTTACTGTTCGGTCGCTTACTCCTAGCAGTCTTCCTATATCTTCCTGTGTTAATAGACCCCCTTGTATATATGCTTCTTCGCTTATCCTTAGTATCTTTAGCTGCCGCAGTGCTTTCGAACCCTGGCTCCGCAATACATCTAGATCTTCTATTCCTCCATCAAGGGTTAGCTCTACTTCAAGCTTCTCCTGCTCCTTTAATACTCTTCCATGTTTGGCCTTCTTTGATGCACATAGAAATTTCTGTTTCCCTAATATCTTCGGCACTTCTCCAAACAAGCAACTCTTCGCTAACTCCAGGATCCCTTGGCTTTCTGCCGGGCTTAATTCATACTCTTTTCTCAGTGAGTTTATGAATAATTGTTCAGGTGTTTTTTCCAAAGAACGATCATACAAACTCTTGTTTGTACTGTACATTTTTTCCTCCGGTTAGTTAACTTCTTCTTCCGCCTACTTTCAGTTTCTAATCTACTGATTTTGTCGTTTTGTCTGTCAACTAACCGGAAGTTCTTCCTTATTTTAAAAGCAAAAGCTTCTTAGTTTCTGTATAATTTGATGTTTTTAATTTATAAAAATATATTCCACTAGATTGATTAGAAGCATCCCACTGAATTTGATGCTCGCCCGCTGAATAATACATTGATGTTAACGTAATTATTTCTTGCCCAATAAGATTATATATCTTTAATTCGACTTTCTCTGAAATAGGTAAAACAAATTTGATTGTAGTAATTGGATTAAATGGATTAGGATAATTTTGCATCAATGTTGCTTTGTTAGGAAGTAAATTAATTCCTTCCTTAACATCGGCAATTGTTCCTATTACAGTTCCATTTATTATAGCACCAGAAAGATAGTAAGTAATTCCAGGTTCACCAGTTAATCCAGTTAATCCTATACTATCGGTTATTGTCCAGGTTGCAAAAATATAACTATATAAGGAATCGCCCCAATATTCAGAAAAAATCCATTGTTTATTTGGTTGGTTTTGGATTATTGATTGCAGAACAATCGTCCGATAACCATTATTGCGAACACTGATTGTATCTTTAACATTTGCACTAAAATCAAGCAAGACGTACTCTGCAGAGTCTTTTTTATCATAAGCAAACACTTTTGAACCTTCTTGTCTTAGAAAATTCGTACTAAATCCACCACCAGAATAAAAGGAATACGTAATGTTATTTGATAAAATCGTATCAGCACCAATTTCAGCTTGCCAGATATTGCCACTCATTGGGTCACTTTCTCTATATTGCCAAAGATTTCCTTCTTGAATAGGGTAGTAACCTTGAGATAATAAATCAACTACAAAAGTGATTATAAACAAAAAAGAGAAATATGTTTTCATATTACCTCCCTAACTTTTTTGCTTGTGCCTAACGGCCTGCGTTTAAGCTGCTGCCGGACGTATTTGAAAAATTATTAATTCAAGAATCGTAAAACAATTAAGAAAACCAAAAAAACCTTGCCCTGATAGGCAGTCAGCTTTAAACGCTTGTTAGGTGGCAATTACTTAATTATGCTTTTTATTTCTTTTATTACTCGTTCAGCAAGTAGAATTGAATTCTTACAAATTTCTTTATCAGGATAAAAGAAGGGAAGTGCACTTCCAATAGGATATTTAGTAGGTAAATAAATACTATCTAAGAAATCACAGTCATCCTCTGTCAGTTCAATGGAGATTTTATTTTTCTCTAAAATAGTTTTTAATTCCATTATATTATGAGTTTTCTTAAATGGAATTTCATTTTCAATAAATAAAGATTTTAATGCTTTCTCTATTGATTGTTGGATATTATGAAGGCATGGATTATAAAGCTTATTTTTTAGGAGGACTTTGGCTGCTTCAAGATTTTCTTCAGAATATATTAGCCAACTTTTAGTTTCCTCTTGCATAAATCACTTCCCCAGATGCAACTTCTCTTGAAAAGAAACTATTGTTAGTACACTTTAGAATTGGGAAAATATCAATAGCTAATTCTTTTGAAACGTTTCTTACTAGTTTTCTATACTTTAATGCAAGCGTAAGATAATTTTCAGAGCTGCTTTGAACCACAGCAATATCAATATCATTAGGAGAATCAGTTCTATTAAAAGAACCAAAAATTATAATTCTTTCAATTTCTTGTTGTCCTTTTAATGAATCTACTATTTTACTTTTTACTTCAGTTTTATTCATAGTTATTCAATATTGTCTTTTTAAATATAGAATAATGATTACTTTATTGCCACCTAACGGCCTGCGGTTAACCCGCGCCGGACATATTCGAATAAATTATTTATTTGCGAACAACAAAAACAATTTAGAAAACCAAAAAAACCATGCCCTGACAGGCGTCGGGTTGAACCGCTCGTACCTTTAGAGTAACAATAATTATTAGTTTTGTTTCTACAAATTGGCAAGGCATAGGAGAAGGAAGAACCGCTAGATAATCCGGGACAGGAT
>DATKLQ010000059.1:0-15941 GCA_035542335.1 Ignavibacteriaceae bacterium
ACTCCATTGGTGAAGGGGGCAGTCTTGGCCCAAAAGAAGAAGTTCTCAATGTCACTCAATTCACTGGCAGGATAATTAATGATTTTGCTCTTGCTTCTGATGGTAAAATATATATTTCTGTTGATGGAAGTGATTCATTTATCATTTATGATCCTACGGCTACATCTCTTGACTATTTCTATAAGAATATAACGCCTCCTTATTGCCGACAATTTTGCTGGGGCAGTGGAAATTATATTTATATGATTAGCGGTAATACAGATGCTGTTAACCCTTCAAGGGCTCAAAACTGGACGGTTTACCGGGTTGATCTCGGTACCTCCGGTGCTCGGTAGAAGGACTTTAATTTACATTTAAAATTCCCATTAAACATATGAAAAAAGACAAGCAACCAAACTCGTTCATTAAAATTTTTTCAAAATTTATTTTCTGGTTTATTGGCTTAGGCGCTTTGATTTGGTTTCTCATCCGGGTAATTCCAAAACCGAGCCGGGCGGCTTATCCATGTCAAAAAGCGGCTTTCCCGATTGCTTCCGCATTTGTTATTTATATAGTCAGCCTTGTTTCATCTTCTTTTGCTTTCCTTAAATTCAAAGAACATTCAAGAGCAGGACATAACCTGGCTGCTTCAGTCTTTCTAATTTTTATTATAGTTAGTTGTTTTTTTGTATTACAATCGGATAAGCCTTATAGTTATGCAAATTTCAGAACTGTAGTAGAAGATCCGAATCAGCCGATAGGGATCGGAAAAGGAATCTTCCCCGGAAGAGTAGTATGGGTCCGGGATTCTACTGCAGTCGATCAAGACTGCACAAACTCAAGCGGCGATTACTGGTGGATGGATTCCAATACAGATCAGGCTAAGGTCAGCGAAATGCTCTCCAAAGCATTAGAAGCCCTAACAGGTAAATCCTCTGTTGCAGAAGCATGGGATGCGGTTTTCCGTTATTACAACCAATCACATGATAGAGGAGACGTCGGCTATTCATCCGGGGAAAAAATTGTTATTAAACTAAATCTGAATACCGGATGTACGGGAACCAATAATAACCGGAGCGACCTGAGCCTAGTTGATACATCTCCGCAGATTGTGTATGCCGTATTGGATCAGCTTGTAAATATAGTCGGAGTTCCACAGGAAGATATAGGTTTCGGCGATCCCGGCAGAAATGTCGATAATATATTCTGGAATAAGTTTCATTCGACTTTTCCCCAGGTGAAATATTGGGGAAATGGTACTGGAAGAACGCCTGTCGAGTTGTCCGATAACCCGGAGCTTCATACAAGTGACGGAGAAATGGATCTTTACTTGCCGAAGTGCTATCTGGAAGCAGCTTACATGATTAATATTCCCGTATTCAAGCAGCATCACCGGGGAGGCGTTTCTCTTACAAGCAAGAATCATTTCGGAACCTTTGTACTTTCACTCGGTAATGCTTTTCCGCTTCATTACAGCCTGCCCTGCACTGAAGGTGATGGGAATGTAAATAACGGAGAATATCATTCCTATCGAATTTTTACAGACTTCATAGGCCATAAAGATCTTGGCGGAAAAACTATTTTGTATTTAATTGACGGTTTATGGAGCTCTACAAATTGGGGAGATCCGCCATGGAAATGGAAAACAGCTCCCTTCAATAACAGTTACCCGGCTTCGATATTCGCTTCATTAGATCCCGTTGCAATAGAATCTGTCGGATTCGATTTTCTTTTTAATGAGTTTTATCCCGGTAACCCAAGCGGTAATGCTTTTCCGCATTATGACGGAGTTGATGATTTTTTGCATCAGGCTGCCGATTCCGTAAACTGGCCTGAAGGTATTTTATATGATCCGGAAGCTGACGGTTCTTATCTTCCCCGAAGCATGGGGGTGCATGAACACTGGAATAACGGGCTTGAAAAAAAATATACCCGTAATCTTGGCACCGGAGACGGAATCGAATTGGTTCAGGTTTCAGGCACAACGGATGTAAAAGAAATTTCTAAACAGCCTGTAATTTTCCGGCTTGAAAATAATTTTCCGAATCCGTTTAACCCCTCTACTAAATTCAGATATTCCATTCCTGAAGGAAAAAATGTCTCTATTATTATTTTCGACATTAATGGTAAAAAAATAAAAGAGCTGATGAATGGTTATCAGAAATCGGGAGTGTATGAAGTTACCTGGAACGGCACTGATGATTTGGGCCGTCCGGTATCAAGCGGTCCATACATCTATACCGTCAATGCCGGCGGATTCAAACAATGTAAAAAAATGGTCCTGATTAAATAATAATTTCTTTACAGAAGATTAAAACAAAGATCCTGTTATTGAGGGTTAGGCTCCAAAGCTATAATTATCTTCAAGGATATCTTTTTAAATGAAATATTACTGCTTTCCATTAGCCGCTCTATTATCACTATTTCTTTATAATGAACTTTATGCTTACACACCAAAAGAACTTGCACAGGATGATACAGTCTTAGCCGCGAATGCCTCAGTTTTGCCTGTAATTGACGGAATTGGGGATGATCAGTGCTGGAAGGATGCCCCATGGCAAAGCATAGATCAGGTATGGATACCGTACGGAGGAGAAGCAGACTCACACGATTACACCGGGCGATACAAAATTGTATGGTCATCTGAATCAAATTTATTGTACTTCCTTGTGGAGATTACAGACGATAGTTTTATAGATGGATTTATTCCGGATGTTACTACAGATATTTTTAACTTTGATATAACAGAAGTTTTTATTGATGAAGATGCTTCCGGGGGATTGCATATGTATGACAGCGGTCAACAGAATGCCGAAAATGCTTTTGCATACCATATGTACTCGCCTTTCCCTGAACCTGGTGATACTACTTCGGAGCTTTATGTTGATGATATGGCAACAGGCGGCCGCCCCAATTACGCAACTCATTTCCCGGATTTCATAAAATACAGGACCAGCGATACTTCCGCTGTTTTTGAATTTTCTTTAATAGTATTTGATGATACTTATAATGAAAACAATAAAGATGCATCAAGAGTCCTGCTAAATGCAAATAAAGTAATTGGGCTCTCAGTCGCCTATTGCGATAATGATAACCCTGATGGTCAGCGGGATAATATGTTTGGTTCGGTTTGGGAACCAAGTCCCGGCAATTTACATTGGCAGAATGCCGATTATTTCGGAAGAGTTAAACTAGTTCAGGGCATCTCCTCGGGTATTGCAGATGAACAGTCTGTTAATTCAAATACTATTCAAGTTTACCCCAATCCTTCCTCATCGTTTGTCAAGCTGCAGCTAAACGATCCATACAACGGTGAAATTATGCTCAGGCTTTATAACGTTCTTGGACAGGAAGTTTTTAGAATTTCTGATATAAAGACAACCAGATTATTTAATAAAACAGTTTTATTAAATAATCTCGCAACGGGTATTTATTTTCTGCAGACTCAATTTGGCAAGATTAGTTATACAAAAAAGCTCATAATTCATTAAGAATAAGCCGTTTGATAAAACAAAGGTATTTTTAGATTTTTATTTTGATAAAAACCGTATAGGTCGATTAAATGTTAAAGCAATGGATCCTCCTCATCACAATCAGCTGCTGCATAACTAATCTTTTCCCCGGTACAATCATAAAAGAGAAAGACGGGATTGTTCTAAAAATAAAAAAGCAGCATGAAACCGATCCGGGACTGGTCAAGGTTCAAGTATGTTCGGATAATATAATTCGTGTAATTGCTGCGCCTGCAGATTCGTTCTCAAACCGCAAAAGCCTGATGGCTGTTAAAACCGGATGGGAGTTTGTTGAATATTCGGTAAAGCAGGAAGATAACTCAATTACCCTTTCCACATCCAGATTAATAGTTAAAATAAATACGGAAACCGGTGCAATTTCTTTTTACAGCTCAAAAGGAGAATTAATCCTCAGTGAAAAAAACGGAGGGGGTAAAATAATAACTGCTGCCGATGTAATGGGCGAAAGTACGTATCATATTCAGCAGCTTTTTGACCTGCCTACCGGCAATGCAGGATCTCCTGGCTCGGAAGCATTTTACGGCCTTGGAGCACATCAGAATGATCTATGGAACTATATGGGGCATGATGTTGATCTCTGGCAGTACAATATTGTTGATGTAATCCCCTTTTTAGTTTCAAACATGCCTGACGGCAAGGCAGGCAGGAATTATGGGATTCTTTGGGATAATAACTCAAGAACAAAATTCGGAGACATAAGAGATTATCAGTCAATATCGTCCCTTAGGCTTTTTAGTAAAGATGGGAAAGAAGGGGGACTTACAGCCGAATATTTTAGAGATCCTAGTTTTAATTCCATTTTCACTCAAAGATCTGAGTCGAGAATAGAACATGAATTCATTGATAAAAATGATGCATACCCTGAAGGTTTTCAGCAGAACGTTTCTGCCGTCAGATGGAGCGGTGAAATCGAAGCAAATCAGCCGGGGATAAATAAATTCCGGCTCTACTGTTCCGGCTATACTAAAATGTGGCTCGACGGAAAGCTTGTTGTTGATTCCTGGAGGCAAAACTGGCTGCCATGGACTCATTACGTAAATTTGAATATGGAAGCAGGCAAACGTTATTCAATTAAAATTGAATGGATACATTCGGGCGGATTTATCGGACTTAAATACCTTGCACCGGAAGATCAAATTTATCAAAACAGCCTTTCGCTTTATTCCGAGGTTGCCGATCAGATTGATTACTATTTCATATTCGGGGAAAATGACGATGAAATTATTAAAGGCTACCGTACTATTACGGGTAAGGCGCCGATGATGCCCAAATGGGCAATGGGTTTGTGGCAGTGCAGGGAACGCTACAAAACCCAGGATGAATTGTTATCAGTCGTCAGAGAATTCCGGAACCGGAAAATACCCCTGGATAATATAGTGCAGGATTGGTTCTACTGGAAAGAGGACCAATGGGGCAGCCACGAGTTTGATCCCGAAAGATTTCCTGATCCTGAGGGGATGGTAAATGAACTTCATAATCAGCTGAATGCTCATATTATGATCTCGGTCTGGCCTAAATTTTATACCGGGACGGCACACTATAAAGAATTCGCGGATAAAGGATGGCTTTACATGCGTAATGTCGAAAAAGGGCAAAGGGATTGGGTAGGTCCCGGATATTTATCGACATTTTACGATCCTTATAGCCCGGGAGCCTGCTCCCTTTACTGGAAGCAGATAAATGAAAAATTATATTCAAAAGGTTTTGATGCATGGTGGCTGGATTCAACAGAACCTGATCTGCAGTCAAATCTCTCATTTGATGAGTGGAGGCTGCGAATTGGTCCGACTGCATTGGGAACTTCAGCCAGGTACTTAAATACATATTCACTGATGAACTGCAAATGTGTCTATGAAGGGCAGCGGAATGCAAATAATGATCAGCGGGTATTTATATTAACCCGTTCCGCATTTGCAGGCCAGCAGAGATATGCTGCAGCCACCTGGAGCGGCGATGTTGCTTCCCGCTGGGAAGATCTTAAAAACCAAATTTCTGCAGGATTGAACTTTTCCATTTCGGGCATCCCTTATTGGACCACTGATATCGGAGGTTTTGCAATTGAACCAAGATACGAACATCCAAATGAATCGGATCTTGAAGAGTGGCGTGAACTGAATACACGCTGGTTCCAGTTTGGAACTTTCTGTCCAATATTCAGGGTCCATGGTCAATACCCCTACCGCGAGATGTTTAACATCGCCCCGGATGATCATTCGGCTTATAAAACCATGCTGGCATATGATAAGCTTCGGTACCGCCTGATGCCATACGTTTATTCGGTTTCCGGAATGGTTACTTTAAACGACTATACTATTATGCGGCCTTTGGTTATGGATTTCGGAAATGATGAGAAAGCTTATTCAATCGGCGATCAGTTTATGTTCGGACCGGCTTTAATGATAAACCCCGTTTACGAATACAAAGCCCGTAAGCGAAATGTTTACTTACCCGCAAACTCCGGCTGGTATGATCTTCATTCAGGCCAATATTTTGAAGGGGATCAGACATTGGAAGCAGATGCCCCTTATTCGGATATTCCTGTTTTCGTGAAGGAAGGCTCCATTATTCCCTGCGGACCTGAAATACAGTATGCTGCTGAAAAATACGCCGATCCAATTAGATTATTTGTCTACACCGGTAAAAATGCGGCTTTTACTTTATATGAAGATGAAAATATTAACTACAATTATGAAAAGGGTATGTTCTCCCGGATAACTTTCACATATAACGAAACTGAAAAAACTTTAACAATTGGAAAAAGAGAAGGAGAATTCCCAGGTATGCTGGAATCGAGAACCTTTGAGATTGTCTGGATTAGTAAAGATAAGCCGTCAGGATTGAATTTTAAAAATGATCCCGATGCAACTATTCGTTACAATGGGAAAATGAAGTCAGTTAAAATACAATTGCATGATTAATATTTTTAATTCTCTTTTTTGAACGGAGGGGTTGATAGAGGCAAGTTTTATAATTAAAAAATTGAAATGTTTTTTGCTGGTTAAATTCACGCAATCCTATTAGGAATTTATCTTTAAATGAAAGGGCCATGAAGATGATTCGGTTTCAGGGGGTAAAAAAAATTGAATGGGACTATTATAGCTTATTTCTGATCCCTGTTTTTTTTATTTCATTCTTCCTTTATATATATATCGAAATTAAACCTGAACTTTATTACCAGTATCAGGAACCTGTTTTTTTCTTGGACTCCAAATTTTTCCAGGAGTTTCTCGGTTATCCAGGAGGATTGACTGACTATATAGGAGCGTTCTTATCCCAGCTTTATTATTACCCCTGGGCAGGAGCCTTGGTTGGTACTCTTTTAGCCTGGTTGATATATCTTTCAGCCAAAGCTTTAATTAAGTCTGTAACTTATTTTAAAAAAATTCATGCCGCATATTTAATCCCTGCAGTCTTATTGCTGGCTTTATATAACAATTATAATTACCGGTTATCAACCGTTGCCGGACTGATAATTTCCTTAGCCATATTCAATTTGTTCAGCAGGACCGTATCCATCAATTTATTTTTAAGGCTGTTCCTTTATTTGTGCTTCTCAGCAATACTCTATTTTATTGTTGGAGCACAATTTTTCCTGTTTGCAGTTTTGTGTATAATTTTTGAAATTTTTAAGAAGCGCAATTATGCTACTTGCATCTTCTACGCGATAGTTAGTGCGGCTATCCCATACATTGCAGTTAACTATTTTTTTATCTACAGCTTAAGAGACGCTTATTCCGGTTCGTTTGCATTTAATGATCTATATAAACCCTGGATCGTTCAATATATCTTCTATCTTTATTTTCCCTTTCTTATGATTTCCTTAGTACTTTATGAACGGTTGATAGCTGCCAAGCTAAAAACGCGGTTACAAAAAATATTTTTGCCAAAATATAAATTGAAATATATAGTAGAGATTGCCATCATTTTTGGAGGCGGAGGGTTGCTGTTGTACTCATCGTTTGACGGCTATATAAGAATGTTTCTTCGTGTAAATTATTATGCTGATCAAAACGACTGGTTGAATGTTCTCAACAATGTAAGCCCTGAAGATATGAACGACAGAATAATGGCATTCCAATTTAACAGGGCTTTGTATCATGTCGGAGAACTTTCGGAAAAAATGTTTGTTTACCCTCAGCCTGCAGGCTCAGAGAGTCTAATTTTAACTTTTGAAATAGGTTCTTACTTGCCTATGCTTAGAAGTGATATTTTCTTTGAACTCGGAAATTTAAATGAAGCTCAGCATTGGGCATGTGAAGCACTTGCTCTTAATGGCAATACAGCAAATAATCTGAAAAGACTTGCTTTAATAAGCATTTTAAAAAGCGAAGATGAAGTAGCGCTGAAATGTTTAAATCTTCTGGATAAAACTTTACTTTTCAGAGGATGGTCGGAATATTACAGAAAATTAATTGATAATAAATCGCTAATATCAAGAGATGCCGGCTTGCAAAGAATAAAATCTTTAATGCCCAAATCCGATTTTATTATTTTATCAGGTTCACCTGAAGATTATTTTAAATCTCTTCTTTTACAGAACAAATCAAATAAAATGGCATACGAATATTTGATGGCTTATTATCTGCTTAACTGCAAGCTCAGCAAGTTTATAAACTATTTAAATCAATTCCCGAACTTCGGGTATTTAAATATTCCGCGGCATTACGAAGAAGCTATCCTTGCTTACATAGCAGGGAAAGGCACTCAGAAATTTCATTTAAATTACCATCCGCATACCGAAACTATTAATGATTTTTTAGCTTTTAAAAAGATCTTAAGTAAATATGGAGGAAATAAATCCGCGGCCCGTCAAAATATTATGAGAGAATTCGCCGGAAGTTACTGGGCATATTTTTTATACAAATAGTACAGGAAAATTTAAATGGGTAAGCCCAAAAAAATAATTGTTTTTCTAAGTATAGTGCTTGTACTTGCACTTTTAGTAATTTTATTGATACCGGAAGGCAATCCGGTCATTAAAAAATATAAATTCATTGACAGGTCAGCGCATATTTTTCCGGACTATACAGAAATTGTTATTCCCCCGAATATTGCTCCGCTGAATTTTATGATTAAAGAAAGGGGCGTACGCTATTCAGTTAAAATTGCATCAGCTAAGGGAGAACCAATTGAAATTTCAAGTGATGATTCCAAAATTATAATTCCAATAGACAGATGGAAAGAATTGGTATCGCAAAATCGCGGCGGAAAATTACAAGTTGAAATATATCTTGAAGATATAAATGGGATCTGGTACAAGTTTAAGAACATTACTAATCAAATAGCATATGAGAAAATAGATCAATATTTGGCTTATAGGTTGATTAATCCCGCTTATAATTTATGGAGGAAGCTCGGTATATATCAACGTAATCTGGAGAATTATGATGAATCGCCTATTTTGCTGAACAGAGCCACCAATGAAAGCTGTATGAATTGCCATTCCTTTCGCAGCAATGATCCAAATTATATGTTAGTGCATCTGAGAAAAGGTCCGGCTTCCGGAACCTTGATTAGTACACCCGGAAATTTGTTAAAGGTTAATACAAGTACTGCCTTTAATCAAGCAGGTGCATATCCAGCGTGGCATCCCAATGGAAAACTGATAGCAATGTCCGTAAATAAACTGAGTTTATTTTATCATTCCATCGGAGAACCGCGCGATGTGCTGGACCACGGATCTGATTTGATTTTATACTCAGTTGAGTCAAACATGGTTACAACCTGTCCCGGTATTTCCGACCCCGGACGAATGGAAACATTCCCGGCCTGGTCTCCGGATGGAAAATATCTTTATTTCTCGAGCGCTCCGAAGCTCGAATCATTTTTTGCAATGAAGGATAGTGTTGAAGAATTATTGTATAATAATATTCGATATGATTTAATGCGTATTCGTTACTTCCCTGAAAACGGAACATGGGGTAAATTGGACACTGTTCTTTCATCTTCAGAAACTGGTCTAAGTTTAACCGAGCCTCGGGTTTCACCGGACGGGCATTATTTGCTTTTTACGGCATCTGATTATGGTAATTTCCCCATTTATCTTAAGAGCAGCGATATATATATGCTTGATCTTAAAACTGGGAAATATTATAAGCCCGGCGTTAACAGTGATAAAACCGACAGCTTTCATTCCTGGTCGAGCAATAGCCACTGGTTTGTATTCAGCAGCAAAAGGATAGATAGTTACTTTACAAGATTCTTTTTCAGTTATGTAGATAAAGACGGCAAGGCATATAAACCTTTCCTGCTTCCGCAGGAAGACCCCGAATTTTATAGTACTTTCCTATATGCTTACAATGTACCCGAATTAATTAAGGGCCCTGTTACTGTCAGCCCCCAGGAATTAATTAAAACTGCCTACGACCCGGGTAGATTTTTGCAAGCTCAGCTTGATCCGAAAGTATTACCCCATGAAACCAAAGACAGCTTAAGACATGGCTTAAAACCTTACCTTCAATAATTTTGCTTCAGGTACTTAATACCATATATTAAATGAAAATACAAACAACAGAAACATATATGACAACTTCCTCAATTACTCAAAATAAGAGCTTTATAATTTTTTCAAGATTTGTAGGAAAAGATCAAGTTTACATTACGGCATCTGTTACGGATAAAAATGCCGACCCGGTTTCAACATTCTCGGAGATGTATGCTGACATAATTGGTTTCCTAAAACAGGAAAAAATGATCCTTGTCTCCGAACGCATTTTTGGAAGCTTAAGTTATTATCCGGCAATTAATAATTTGAGGAACAGCATAATTCAGAATAACGGAATTAATGCGGAACAGCCTTTTACATATATTCAGGGTCAGCCCTGCTGGGGAAATGGAATTGCGGGCATACAAATAACTGCAATTGCCGATGAGGAGAATAATAAGGTAATAACGATCTACGAAAACGGTATTCCTGTGGGGCGTAAATGGTCAAGGCATGGGACTTCTTTTATTATGCTGCAAAGTATTTATAACAGCCTGATTTCCGAAAAGCAAAATGTAAACAGGAAACAGCAGGCTTCCGGGATGTTCGGCAGAGTTCAGAAGTTATTAAATGAGCACTCCGCGGCTTATCACAACGTAGTGCGTACATGGATCTATCTGGCAGATATACTGGATTGGTATCCGGAATTCAATGAAGCCAGGAATTCAAAATATATTGAGTATGGTTTTTTTTCCGAACAGCCTGTTGATGGTGAGACAGAGCAGATTTACCTACCAGCGAGTACGGGAATTTCCGGGCTAAACCCTTTCAAAGCCGCTTCAATAATGGATGTATTGGCAATTGTACCGCGTTCAAATAATTGCTTAAAGATCTGCCAAATGAGCGGCACCGAGCAGAGATCGCCTTTTCGTTATGGTTCAGCCTTCTCACGTGCAATAAAAATTAATGAACCGGATAAAATTACAATATTGCTTTCCGGCACTGCATCAATCGACAAAGATGGAAAAACTCTTTTCAAAGAGGAACCAAAATCTCAAATTTCAAAAACGTTGGAAATAATATGTTCTTTAATTCGGGAAGAAGGTGCGGATTTAAATGATATCTCTTCTGCAACAGTGTTTTTTAAGAGGCCGGAAGACTTGGTAATATACCGCGAAATAATGGCGGAGCAGGGATTAAATTGCCTGCCTGTTGTTTGCGTAATTGCAGATATTTGCCGAAATGATTTATTGTTTGAAATAGATGCTACCGTAACATTTGAGCTTGTAAAATCCGGGATAGAAAAAAATTTGGAGATAAAAAAATCCACCTAGTTGTGTACAACTAGTAACATTAAAAAATCAAAGTACCAAATAAATGGAAATTAAAGCCATAAAAAAGTTTGTTTTCACACCAGCTATCTTTGCTGTTTTAGTATTCTTAATTAATGCTGAACACACGGTTTATACAAGAAAGGTTGAAAACTTTGATAAAGACTGGCGGTTTAATTTAGGCGACGTAATAAATGGCCAGGAAATCAACCTTGATATTTCTAAATGGAAATTGCTTGATCTTCCGCATGATTGGAGCATCGAAGGAGAATTCAGTAAAGATAATCCTGCAACGCCGGGCGGCGGCTCGCTGCCCGGGGGAATCGGCTGGTACAGGAAAACTTTTACGGCACCTGAATCGAATAGGGATAAATTGATCTTTATCGATTTTGATGGGATATATAGAAATAGCGAAGTTTGGATAAACGGGCATTATCTCGGTAAACGGCCGTATGGTTATAGTTCATTCAGATATGAGCTGACACCATTTTTAAAGTATGGGGAAGAAAAAAATGTTTTAGCTGTTAAAGTAGATAACTCAAAACAGCCTAATTCACGCTGGTATTCCGGCTCAGGCATATACAGAAATGTTTGGTTGGTAACCACCGATAAAATTCATATTGATCATTGGGGAACTTTCATTACGACTCCCGAAGTTTCAATTCAATCGGCAAAGGTTTCTATTCAAATCAAAATAAGAAATGCATATCTTAAGAATCAGCATATAAAAATTAAAACTGAAATACTCGACAAGAATGATAACGAGGTTGCCCAAACTGAATCCGAAACTACCGCACAAATAGATTCTGTTGCCGAAACGGTTCAAAACTTGAATATTTCAAATCCTGTTTTATGGTCTATTGAAAATCCTTACCTGTATAAAGCAGTAACAACTATCAATAATGAAGAAAGAGTATGCGATGATTATAAGACAACTTTCGGCATCCGTAAATTCGACTTTGATATTAATAAAGGATTTCTCCTTAATGGGAAACCTGTAAAAATAAAAGGTGTATGCAACCATCATGATCTCGGCTTTCTAGGCGCAGCAATAAACAAGCGTGCTTTGGAAAGGCAGCTTGAAATTATGAAGGAGATGGGTGTTAATGGAATTCGCACTTCTCATAATCCCCCTGCCCCTGAACTTCTGGATTTATGCGATCGGATGGGATTTATTGTAATGGATGAAGCATTCGATATGTGGAAAAAGAAGAAAACCGAGTTTGATTATGCTTTGGATTGGGACGAATGGCATGCAAGAGATATCCAAGACATGGTGTTAAGGGATAGGAATCATCCTTCTATTTTTATCTGGAGTATAGGAAATGAAGTTATCGAACAGTGGGATAAGAAAGACAACAGCGGAACCGTAATTGCGAGAGAATTGGCATCATTGATCAGAAATTTGGATAATACGCGCCCCATTACCTCAAACTGTAATGATCAGGATACTCTAAATCCCGTTATCAGATCCGGCGCCCTTGACCTGATAGGCTACAGCTATAATCATAGAGGATTTATCCAGTTCCCTCAAATTTACCCGGGTAAAAAATTTATTGCTTCCGAAACTACCTCCGCATTAGCTACGCGCGGGCATTATGACATGCCTTCAGACAGCATACGGCGGTGGCCGGTTCGCTGGGATCTCCCTTTCACAGGGGGGAATCCGGATCATACCTGTTCTTCATACGACAACTGCAGTGCTCCCTGGGGTTCAACTCATGAAGAAACATGGAAAGTTATTAAAAAATATGATTTCCTTTCCGGTATGTATATCTGGACGGGATTTGATTACCTTGGTGAACCCACTCCTTACGATTGGCCTTCACGCAGCTCGTATTTTGGCATCGTAGATTTGGCCGGATTTCCTAAGGATGCTTATTATATGTATCAAAGCGAATGGACTGATAAACCGGTTCTTCATCTTTTCCCTCACTGGAATTGGAAAGAAGGAGATACCGTTGATGTCTGGGCATATACAAATTGTGAAGAAGTTGAACTGTTTCTAAACGGAATATCTCTTGGAACAAAGAAAAAAACCGGGGATGATTTGCATCTGATGTGGAGATTGGCTTACTCCCCCGGTAGTCTGAAGGGGATTGGACGAACTAACGGGAAAGAGGTATTAACTCAGGAAATAAAGACTGCGGGGAATCCTTCAAAAATAATTCTTGAAGCGGATCGGAATACAATTAAAGCAGACGGCGAAGATCTTTCCTTCATTACTGTCAAGGTGCTGGATGAAGCCGGCACTCTCGTACCTAATGCAGATAATCTAATCAATTTTGAAATTTCAGGTGAGGGATCAATTGCCGGAGTTGATAACGGGCTTCAGACAAGTATGGAATCATTCAAGGCAAATTATAGAAAAGCATTTAACGGTTTATGCCTCGTTGTAGTTCAATCGACTGAAAAGTCCGGGAATATTACTTTAAAAGCAACGTCTAATGGATTAAAAGAAGCAGAAATAAATCTTGAAACAAAATAAACAATCGGAAAGCATTAAGTCAGCTTAATATCTTTATGAGAAATGTTCTATTTAAGATGAAAATGATTTAAGCATGAAAGTTTGACTATGAAAATTTTTTATTTGTTTGTTTTTTCGTTATTACTGAGCATACCCCTTTCAGGACAAGATAGCTCAAATTGCTTCTTAACGGATTTTGAATTTAAGGATGCGGTAATACCTCTAAATGAAGTTGAAATAAAACCTTCTGATAACGCTTCGGTTACCGTAACGATTAATGCAAATGATACTATAGGCAAGGTCTCCAAGTACATCTACGGGAATAATGCAAATGTGTATATGACACAAATGGTTAACCAGCCGGTTTTACTCGATTATATCATGAAGCTTTCACCGAATATCATCCGTTTCCCGGGAGGAAATATATCTAATGTATTTTTCTGGGATGCTATAAATCAGCCTCCAAGCGACGTACCCGATTCATTATTTGATTCCAACGGAAAAAAAATCATTGCTAACTTTTGGTGGTATGGTAAAAATTCAGCGGATTGGACTCTCTCCGTTGATAATTATTATGAGATGCTTAATCAGACAGGTAATACAGGTATTATTTGCGTCAATTTCAGCTACTCCCGTTACGGAACAGGGCCTCATCCTTCCGAAACAGCAGCCCACTATGCTGCAGATTGGGTGCGCTATGACGGCGGACGCACGAAATTTTGGGAAATAGGTAACGAAGACTATGGTGCCTGGCAGGCGGGATACAAGATTGATACGTCGCTAAATCAAGACGGCCAGCCTGTAATAATAAACGGAACAATTTACGGCAAGCATTTTAAAATATTTGCCGATTCAATGCGGAAAGCCGCGGCAGAGATTGGAAGCACCGTCTATATCGGCGCACAATTGATTGAAGGTTCGGCCGGAAGTTCACCCGCAAAAACTTGGAACCAGGAATTTTTCAGCATAGCGGGAAACGCGGCAGACTTTTTCATCGTCCATAGTTACTTCACTAACTATGGGGAGAATTCGACTGCATCGGTTATCCTGAATTCCGGAACTGCCCGGACAACAAGCATTATGAATTACATGAAACAAACCGTTAGTCAAAATCATGTTTCCATGAAGCCCATTGCACTGACTGAGTGGAATATTTTCGCGGAAGGCTCCGGGCAGATGGTTTCATTTGTAAATGGTATGCATGCCGCAATTGTACTAGGAGAATTGGCAAAGAACGGATACAGTATGTCTAGCCGCTGGGATCTCGCAAATGGATACGATAATGGGAATGATCACGGCATGTTCAGCCAGGGAGATGAACCCCTCGTCCCTAAGTGGAACCCGAGACCGGCTTTCTTTTACATGTATTATTTCCAGAAGTTCTTCGGAGATTATATTGTGAATTCCTCGGTTACCGGAAACAATAAGATTCAAGCTTATGCATCTAAATTCCGGTCCGGGCATGCGGGAATAGTGGTAATTAATAAGGATACCCAGGACCTGGTAATTGCTTTATCCTCGGATGACTATAAGGCAGGAGCTAAATATTATATCTATTCTCTTACAGGCGGAAACGATAACGGTGAGTTCTCAGCTTCCGTATATGTAAACGGAACGCCTCCTTCAAATGCAACCGGCGGACCGATTGATGATTTGGAAGAGATCCCCGCGTGGGCTTATAATATTGAAGATACCGTCTCCGGTATTGGAGCTAAATTTATTTCCCCGGCCCGATCCGTGCAATATATACTTATTGAACCCGGGAACTTTCCTCTTGAAGTTAAACCCGGAGAAATTGCCCGGAACCTTGAATCATTCTATTTGCAGCAGAATTACCCGAATCCGTTTAATCCTAATACAAATATCCGTTTTACTATTTCTAAAGCTGGAAAGGTAATCTTAAAGGTTTACAACCTGATCGGACAGGAATTAACCACTATTGTTAATGAATATAAAAATCCTGGTACCTATAATGTTGATTTTAACGCTGCCGGATTATCCAGCGGTATTTATTTTTATAAGATAGTTACTGGAAATTTTTCTGATACAAAAAAGATGATGCTCCTTAAATAGAGTTCCTGATTAAAAATCCAATTCTTTCATAAGCTGGGCTTTCTTTTGAATCTTAAATGCAATCTAAAATGAAAAGATATATTAAAATTCAAACAGTTTTTATCCTTGGTTTTATCATTCTGTCTGCTCGAGCT
>DATKLQ010000060.1:0-9074 GCA_035542335.1 Ignavibacteriaceae bacterium
TTCCCATCACCTCAACCCATTCTTTTTGTGTTACCTCATATTTGCCGATATAGAAATCCGGTATTGCCGCCCCTTTACCATAGAGGTTGGATTTTGTGTTAATAAAAGTTCCTCCTTTTACTAATACAAAATTATCAGGTACTTTTCGTGAGCAAGAACTTAGGACAGCCCCTATAGCTGTCAGAATGAAAATTAAGAGTTTTCTCAATGAAGTTTTCCTTAAGCTTCATAAAAAAGTAATAGCCTATCAAGGCAGGCAATTTAGAATAAGGACCCCGTGCTTCGTCCGTCGGCACTTTTGAGCAGGCGGGCCGCACTCCATTAAAAAGCGGCCCGCAAAGGTTACATTCAGGAAATCTTGTATCGAAACAAATTAAAAGCTACTGGCCCCACACAGTGGCGTTTATATACCCGCTTCTGTTACCCCATGCTTCCAGTGCGAGGATCTGGTAATTATAACTGCCAAAACCCTGACCGCCTCTGCTCCTCCAATTATTAATATGGTTGTTCATGGTGACGGTGTGGTTCGATCCGGTTGATGTCCCGCCCCAGTTATCCAGGTATTGCCAAAAAGTTGCAGTGCCTATAATTGAGGGTTGGTTTACCTGCTGATGCTTGGAAAAGTTGTAATTATGCCCGTCGCTGCTTATCGTGTTCACATAGGTTCCGCCAACAGAGCCTTTCTCACAGACATAATATTCAATCAGCGGGTTTGTTGTCCATCCATAGATGCCGACAAAATTATAGCTGCCGCTGAGAGCGCCGATATTGTAGCCTATAGAATGAGATGATCCCGGATTCCAGCCTTTACCGCCCACCACGTCGCCGACATTGCTGTAGCTGATTGCGAAATTGCCGGGATATGTGCCGGCTCCTGGAAATGATATGTCCGCCGATCCGCCGCTGAGATACAATGAGAAGAAGTAACCGTGATCCGTTCCCGTACCCGGACCCCTGTATAATGCTTTCAGATCCTGCTGATCATTACTCATCCCGGGAGAAGTCGGTTGATCATTACATCCCCAGTTAAAAGCCAATGTTAGTATTAACACAGCTAAGATAGACATTAACGTATTACTGAGTTTCATAACTGTCACCTTTAATTTAAATGAATATTTAGATTATAAAACTGATCCTCTGATTTACATAGCGTGTGCATCCGAATTTTTATGGGTGGACTCAGGCAATGAAGAGGCAATAGTGCGGCGTAAAAAGGATACAAATTCTGCCTCCAATGCGGGGCAAAGCTGGTTTGCATAAAGCATCCTTTCGTTAATTTGAGCTTAACGAATTAAACGACTAAATAGATTATACTTTTGTTAAAAAGCTAATAATATTTTTCGTCGCAAGGATTGCAGAGCGGTAAGAATACTAACAGTAAAATATATCTCTCTACAAACAATTATTAGATTAATCATTGCTAGAAATACTTTTAATAATCCTTATCATTATTAAAATGCAATGCCCTAAATCAATCTAATTATCATTGAACCGGTTCAATTTATAAACTAGGAACTAAAAAAGCAATAAGACTTTACAGCTTCAGAATCACAATTGTTTTATGAAAATTCAAAAAGAGAAGCTATAAATTCTCAAAGAATTAAGGATTTGATTCTTAGAATTATTAAAATATATTAAGGATAAGGAATGACTTAAGCACAGGATATCTTTACTTAAGTTCATTATAAAATTTATTATATAAAATAGAACTCACTCCCTGCTTTTTATCCGGTGCATTTTTATCAGAAATACTTAAGACTCTCCTAGCACAAATAAATGAATCATCCCTGTAGGCATTATAATTTGGTTTATTTTTAGATAAACTATTTATTCTGACTTTCCCTGAAGCATTTATATAGTCTCCGTCTCCAATGTATAAAGCTACGTGGACGATTTTATCTTTTAGAGAATCTTTTCCTTTTTCTCCAAAAAAAAGAAGATCCCCAGGCATAAGGTTTTCCAATCTATTCTTTGTATCGATAAATTCCCCGATATCGGCCTGCTGAGAGGCATCGCGTGGAAGAATCAAACCGTTGAGGAAAAAAACTGTTTTTGTAAAACCGCTGCAGTCCATCCCTTTTATAGATGTTCCGCCCCATAAATAAGGAATTCCCATAAATAGCTTAGCAGTTTTTAGAATATTTTCTGCAGTCGGATTCACTTTGCTAAGCCATTCGTCAAAAGGAGTACAGTCAGCAGATTTTATAAAAGCCGTTTTTCCATCAGGATAAACGACTTTACAGAAGCCCGTTTCCTTACCTGCATATTTAAGAATATCACCTTCCACAAGATCGGTTACTCTTTGCGAATTCTCATCCGGCAAAGAATAACTGAATCCAAAATCATTTGTATATATTATTTTTTTAGAATGATTCCATGATAGTACGGTTGAATAATCGGCCCTGAAAAATCCGTCCCCTTCCAGCCACGAAATATACAAGTCAGGTGTTTGAACTAAAAACCAATCCTTTATTTTCTTAAGCACTTTAACCGGGGTGCCTAAAAGTGCCTGAGTCGCCATTTCAGATTGATGAAAGCTCTTTGTTCTGAGGTTAGCTACGGAAAGATTAATAATTCCGTAAATCTTATCTCCAAGCCCGGCTTCAGGCAAAACATTAATGCTATCGACAATTTGAGCAGTATTTAATTTCTGTATCAGCTCTTCTTTTGCTTCCGGAATATTAGTTTCCCCTTTAAGAATGAACCTAGTGTCCGCTTGTCCGGCAGTAATATGAAAAATTGCCGTCCTTCTATCGGGTGCAAACTTGTTTTCCAGTTCAAGGATGATTCTATTAATTTTTTCCATTGAGTTTTTTTCCTGTGCGAAAAAATTAAAAGCAGAAATAAAAAAGATGATTGGAATTATCCTATTTTTCATATTTAAATCGATTATAATTTTATTTGATCATAATCCGGTTAGAATCTCGGCCATAGAATCTTTTTTTTAGATTCTTTATGAGAAGAAAATCTGATTCCCGGATTAAACCCCGAAAATTCATATTTTTTTTTTTGAATTTCCTTTACAGCCTCTCTTGTGCCATGATTTGTTTTTAATATAAAAAGATTAAAATTGTATGTAACTCCGCAGTTTATAATCTTCAAAGAGATTATTTTTGCTCGAAGAGCCATCTAAAGACAAAAAAACCTTAATCGCAATGACAAGCCTTGGACTATACCAATCCTATTCCCGGCTTATCATTCAAAACGAGTTTACCATCGATAACTTCGGTACCTTTGTAAGGATCATTTTTTATTAGCAGATTCCCGTCAAGATCCGCCCAATCGATCATTGGGGATAACTGAGATGCGGCTGAAATTCCACAGGAAGTTTCCGTCATGCACCCAAGCATTACCTTCATCCCCAATGCACGTGCAAGCAAAAGCATTTTATGAGCTTCTCTCATGCCTGTGCACTTCATTAATTTTATATTTATTCCGTTAAAGACCCCGTGCGCTTTAATAACATCGGGCAGTCTCTGCACGGATTCATCACCTATTACCGGTAAAGGAGATCTTTCCGTAACCCACGCAATGTCTTCAACTTGTTCTTTGGGCATCGGCTGTTCAACAAACTCAACATTTTTTTCACTCAGCCAATGAATCATATCCAAAGCAAATTGTTTATCCTTCCAGCCCTGGTTGACATCAACGGTAAGCGGTTTATCTGTAACCGATCTTATTGTTTCGATCATCTCTTTATCATTTTCCCGTCCCAGCTTTACTTTCAATATTTTATAAACTTCCGCTTCCTTTACTTTTTGCCTAACAACATCGGGTGTATCAATTCCGATAGTAAAAGAGGTATACGGTGCTTTCTCTTTATCGAATCCCCAGATTGAATGCCATGGTTTACCCATAAGCTTACCCACGAGATCATGAAGGGCGATATCAACGGAAGCTTTTGCAGCGGTATTCTTTTCCGCGATGGAATCCATATAAGTTAGAATATCCTCAAGCTCAAAGGGATCTCTGAACCGGCTAAGATCAACCTTTGCTAAAAATCCGGATGCGCTTTCCTGGGTTTCCCCAAGATAAGGAGGCATCGATGCTTCGCCGTGGCCGGTTACACCTTCATAATTAATTTCGGTAAGCATAACCGGAGTGGTTGTACGCGAACTTACAGCTATTGTAAAAACATGTTTTAATTCAAGCGTATATGGTTTATAAGTTAATTTCATTCTTCCGCTTTTCAATTTTGAATTTGAAAAAAACTTCGGTGCATAGCCCGCCGTCAACATCGAACCGGCAAAAAGACTTCCCGTTTTAATAAAATCTCTTCTATTCTGTTTCATATTTCTTTTAAAAAGAATTATTATTTATTCTTTAATTTATATATAATTTCTTCATAATACTTAATGAAAAAACCGGGAAAAAATTTTGCATAATCGTTTGAAAAAACAAAAAATATCTTTCAAAGATGTTTCCTCCCCCCGAGAAGCACCGATCATTTTTAACAAGTTTCCCAATAAAAAGCCGCCTAATAGGATTAAGGCGGCTTGGAGGAGAAAGAATGAAGTACATCATTCGGAGAAAGACAAACCTTTATTTGTTTTTATTTACGATAAATTCTTCCGGGAGTGTAATTGAAATAATTCCGGATTTATCGGTTATTTCAGCGGATATCTTATGTTTTCCTTCTTCGGCATTAAACCAGATCCATATAAAAGGAAATTTTGTATTGTAGCCGATAGAACTTGCATCTATAAAATATTCAACCTTCACAATGGTTGTATCGCTCTCCTTAATACCCGGCTGAATAATTACATTTGAGCCAGCAGAAATTACGGAATCGGCAAACAGTTTTATCTTGCTGATTTTTGTATTATAACCATTATTGGTTTTGCTTTTTATATCAGGCATATTCCCGGTATAAATTGTATTCACAAGATTCCCTGAAGTATCATCCCCTGTAATCTCCCAGAACATTAATCCCCGCAGACCGTAAGCATCTACATACCTGGATTTAAGTGCAACAGAACGGATGTCATCATAAGTATAAAAAATTTTTCCCTCAGAATTATATAACCATGCCGCCATTGAAAAATTATCCCAGTAACATTTAAACCCTGCATGGTTAGCTTCCGAAAAGTAGAGATAATCATTAAATCTAATCCTGTTCCATATAGTATCGGGCTGAGCCGGTTGATAAAGACCTTCCTTTGAAGTATCTGCATTAATCCAGCTCTTGCCGTAAAATGCCGCACCGGGAACAATTTTATTTTTGTCAACCCCGGCAGAATCAAGAAGAAATTTTATAGTATGATCTAAAGACTCTTTTTCCCAATCCGGATCTTCAGGTGAACTTAAGAGATTTGTATGATGCCCGGTTCTGGGTTCCCAGCTTCCGTGGAAATCATAAGTCATAACATTATACCAGTCCAAATACCGCTGATCTTTTTCAAAGTCATACTTCCAGAACTCGGATGCTCTAGCCGATATTGCGGCAGTTAAAAGAAATCCGGGATCGATCTCATCAAGCTTTTTCCTGAACAGAGCAAATAAAGCCGTAAGGTTCTCTTTGTCTTTGGGATTATAATGATTCCCTTCCATTCCGCCTTTAACCGGGAATTCCCAATCCAGATCAAACCCGCTGAAAAGCCCGGCTGCAGAACCTTTACCTCCGGCATTATTTTCTACCGGAAGATTCCCTTTTATAAACCACTCTATGCAGGTATCTGCGAATTTTTCCCTTGAGGAATCCGTCAGGGCCAGATCGGAAAAATATTTAGAGCCGGCCCAGCCTCCGATCGATAATAAGATCTTCAGGTGCGGGTGTTTTTCTTTTAATTTTCTAAGTTGATTAAACTGCCCGCGCAGCGGCTGGTCAATTCTATCTCCGAGTCCATCAATACTTAATCCGGAGGGAATAATTTCTTTGTACGCCGAAAATGAGTTGATAAATTTTGGAATGATATTCCCGGATGAATCGGGTGCAGGTTCAACAAATGCATAATTAATTACCGTTAGCTTAGAAGCTGTACCGTTCTTTTCAAGATCCTTTACATAAAATATTTGACCCTGGGAACGGAATTCAGGATAGTAAGCAATAATCTCCTTTTGCTGAGCTGAAATTATTGAGGATAAGATTAATAATATTGTTATAGTTTTAAATTTAGCCATTATTAAGAATTCTTTAGGGTAAAATTTTTAGCGCATTAGTGAATGTCAATTTGGTTTGATAATTCCTTTTTCAATTTGCTTTACTTGGACATGACAATTTGGGCTTAAACTTGAGCTTGAACCCAGCGCCCGGTCAGTCCTGAGTTTTCTTGAACTTGCCTGCCCCGGCGGAACTTTAGTGAAGCCGGGAACTCAAACTTACTTTCCCATAACCACTTCGACTTCATTTTCGGAGCCTGCTTTTTGAATAGGGATGCATCCTTCTATGATATTCCCGTTTAATATTATCGACTTAACTCCCTTTTCAACTCCTTCAGGATTTCTTACTTTTATTTTATATAATGCTCCCCGCCACTTTCTTTGTACTTCAAATTTTTTCCAATCTGAAGGAATACAAGGATCGATTCTCAATCCTTCATATGCCGGCTGAATGCCAAGTATATATTTTGTTGCAGCAGTATACATCCACGAAGCTGTTCCGGTAAGCCACGGATGTCTCGCTCTTCCATATGCAGTATGATCTTTGCCCATTATAAACTGGCAGTATGAATAGGGCTCAGCCTGACGGATTTCTATATTATTGTTCTGGTTGTACGGAAGTATTGCATCATAATACTTCATTGCACGTTTTCCATGTCCCATTTTGCATTCGGCAATTATTGCCCATGGATTCGGATGGCTGAAGATTGCGGCATTTTCTTTTACACCTTTATAAACGCGTGTTATATAGCCTATATCGTCGTCAGGCTTTGAGTATGCAGGGAGAACCAGGTGAAGACCGCATTTTGAATAAAGATATTTGTCCACCGCATCCATACACTTCAATGCGCGTTCGGTTGAAGCTGCTCCTGAATAAACTGCCCAGCTTTGAGCATTTAAAAATACCTTTCCTTCTTCACTTTCCTTCGTTCCTATCTTTATTCCTTTTTTTGTAAATCCTCTTATATACCATTCACCATCCCAAAGCTCCCTTTCACAGGCTTCTTTTACATTCTCTGCCATCTCACTGTATTTTTTTACATCGGCGCTGTATCCCAGTTGCCTTGCCGACTCAATAAATATATTTATCGCCCAATAATGCATGAACGATACCATAGCACTTTCTCCGCCGCCCAGGTTCAGACAGTCATTCCAGTCGGCCCGCAGACCCTGGCATATTCCGTTCTTACCTATGTACTTTGCCGAGAAGTCCAGTATCTTTGTTAGGTGTTCATATACTGTCCCTTCTCCTGCATTAGCATACGGTACCGACTGCTTAAAAAATTCAAGCTCTCCATGTTCGGTAGCCCATTCGCAGATCGATGCAACCAGCCATAATGCATCATCCGAACAAACATCTTCCATTCCGTGAATTATATCTTCAGGTTTTTTCTTAGGCACTACAGTCGGAAGTTTTACTTCGGGAAGTTTATGCTCTTCAGGCTCAAATACTTCAGGGTCGAACAAATGAAGCCCGTATCCCATGCTTGTATGGCCCTTCAACAGTTGCAGAATTCGCTGCTTTGTTCTCTTAGGGTTCGTGTGCACAACTCCCATTATATCCTGCGATGTATCACGGTATCCCAACCCTACTCTTCCACCCACCTCTATAAATGATCCGAAGCGCGACCAGACCACACAGGTCTCTGCCTGGTAGAGGGTCCAGATGTTTATCATTGTGTTAAACCCCCGGTGAGGCGTCTTTACTTGAAGAATCGAGAGCTTTTCTTCCCAATACTTTTTTAATCTTTCAAACTCATTATCAACATTCTTGAGATCGGAATACTTCTTCTTTATCGAATATCCTTTCTCCTCTCTTGATCCTACTCCAAGCATAAATATTATTCTTGTCTCCTCCCCGGGCTTTAGAGCGATCTTTTTATGCAGCGCTCCGCAGTGATTACCCCCCAGTTCCGTACTATTTGAACACTTACCCTTTTCTACGGCTATTGGGTTTGTTTCTGTCCGGTAATTCCCGATGAAGCTGTCTCTTACGCAATCATAGCTGTTGGGCTTCAAATTCGAAGCAAAGTAATGGTATGTCCACGGCTCATAGAAGAAATCGTACTCGATTATCCCGTCCTTGTAATTCGAGCCGCTCGCATAAAGGCTCATCTGAAGATTCTGGTTGTCTATCTCCACATGATGAAATGAAAACTCTATGTAACTAAATACACTTATCTTTCTCTTCTTCCTGCCTTTATTTTTTATCCTAACATCCCACAGTTCTACATCATCTTCCAACGGAATAAACAGCAATTGTTCTGCTTCTATCTTTTTATAATCACACTGAAATTTAGAATAGGAGAGTCCGTGGCGGCAGGTATATTTAGCTTTTTTAAAATCTTTTCCCACGGGCTGCCACGAGACCGACCAGTATTCTCCCGTCTCATCGTCCCGCAGATACACATAGTGACCCGGCCTGTCCAGCGGTATCCCGTTCTGCCGGAACCTGGTTACTCTATGGTGCTCAGTTGATTTATAGAATGAATATCCCCCGGCGTTATGCGAGATTACCGTACATAGATCTTTTACTCCCAGGTAGTTCGTCCAGGATACCGGAACATCCGGCCGCTGTATTACGTATTCTCTTTTCTTATCGTCGAAATAACCGTACTGCATTATTTCTCCTTTACTTGAATCCTTTATACTAGAAACAATTTAAGTCTAGCATAAAATCATTTTTGAGACAATTTTTCCTTAACTAGAGACTAATTATATTTTAATTAGACAAGAATTCCCACCCTCTTTTATTCATATTCCTGTATATGACTGCACCGCAAATAAAGCCGCATATAATCAATACAATCCCCAAAAGAGTTTCGCTCAATAATAATTTTCCGATTCCGAACAGCATAAAGTAAATAAGCGCAACCCCGCAAATCCAGTTCGCAAAACTAAAGAGCCCGTCTTTTTGAGGAACAACCTCATTCGCCTTCAAAGCAATTGGTTTCCAGAAAGCAGGATTCGGCCTG
>DATKLQ010000061.1:0-9056 GCA_035542335.1 Ignavibacteriaceae bacterium
CCAAAGTGATATATTACAAAAAGTGGAAGCACCACTTCCTTTTTATAAATACGTCGTAATTACTTCAAATGCACTTAAGAACAGCTTTAACAAATTTGTTGAATGGAAAAAGAGAAAAGGAATAGATATTGGAGTAGTTACAACTGAGGATATATATTCAAGCTACACTGGAGATTTAGTATCTGGAATAAATGATAGTACCGGTAAAATTAGACAGTATTTAAAAGATGGATATTATTCGGGAATGACAGTTTGGGCTTTATTAGGCGGCGATTATAAATCCGGATAATTTGTAACCAGATTCAAACATGGTTCTAACTAAATAAATTATTCTACCTATTTCTTTTAGCCGGGACCTTCATGGTTCCGGCTTTTGTTTTCCCCCCCTTGCTTCGTAAATTTAGTATAGATAGCTTTTGTGTCCAGACGGGATAGATTTTGAAAATCTGAGCAAAGAACCAAGACATGACAGATTTAGAACAAGATATGACAGATTTCAAAAAGACAGAGGAGATATGACAGATTTTGGAAATCTGTCATGTCTAAGGAGTAAAAAATGAACTACGAAATCATCAAAGAAAAAATCAAACAGGCAAAAGATATTCTTAATGAGAAGGAGATCGATACCTGGCTTATTTTTGCGAGGGAAAGTTCAATAATTCCTGATCCTTCAATTGAAATGGTTGTGGGGGGAAACTGCACCTGGCAGTCTGCTTTTTTTATAAACAGGGATGGTTCAACTGCTGCGATTGTTGGCTCATTGGAACAGGAAAATTTTGAAAAGCCGGGAGTCTATAAAGAAGTAATTCCTTATCTTAAATCGATTAAAGAACCTTTGCTTGATTATTTATCAAAAAAGAATCCTAATAAAATTGCAGTAAATTTTTCGAAGAATTCTACCCTTGCCGACGGTTTAACTTACGGTATGTACCTGATGCTGCTCGATTATCTTCAGGGAACCGGGTTTGAAAATAAATTAGTGAGCTCCGAAGAGATCATTTCATCATTGAGAGGAAGAAAGTCTGCAAAAGAATTGGAGATAATGAAGGAGGCAGTGAATAAAACTCTGCAGATTTATAATAAGGTAACAAAATTTATTAAACCGGGTAAAAGCGAAAAGGATATAGCAAATTTTATTTTAAAGATTGTAAAAGATAAAGGATACGAGCTCGCATGGGAAGAAGATCATTGCCCGGCGGTTTTTACCGGACCCGAATCGGGCAGCGCTCATACAGGCCCAACAGACCAAAAGCTAAAGAGGGGACATTTAGTTAATATAGATTTCGGAATTAAATATAAAGGATATTGTTCCGATCTTCAGCGTACCTGGTATGTTTTAAAGAAAAATGAAAAGAAAGCACCTGCCGAAGTTCAAAAAGGATTTGAAGTAATAAAGGATTCAATTCAGAAGTCTGCAGAAGGCCTTAAGCCGGGAGCAACGGGAATTGAAATAGACGGCATTGCCAGAAATTATATAACAGAAAACGGGTATGAAGAATATCCGCACGGGTTAGGACATCAAGTCGGGAGAAGAGTACATGATGGAGGAAGCGGTTTGTTTCCGGGCTGGGAGCGTTATGGAAATTCTCCCTACTTAAAAATCGAGGAGGGACAGATTTACACAATCGAGCCGCGCCTTACCGTAAAAGATTACGGCACGGCAACTGTTGAAGAAGAAGTTGTGGTTACGAAGAACGGATGTGAATTTATTTCGAACCCTCAGAAGAAACTTATACTGATTAAGTAGGAAGCTGCGGCTGAGGGCCGGACGAAGGCTGAGGCTGAGGCTAAGGCTGAGATGAAGAAGGAATGGATGAATGATTGAATGGATGAAGGGATGGAAGAGGCATGGATGCATGGGTGCATGAATGCATGCCTGAGTCTGAGACTGTGATTAAGGGAAAAGCAATCTTAAATCTAAAATTGTTAAGCATCAATTGTTAATCCAGGATTACCATTTGGATTGGATATCTATTAAAACAAGTTGATTTAAGAATAAAGATTAACGATTGATGATTTTAGATGATTATTCTTCATTCTAATCCGCAATCCAAAATCCTCTTAATTTTAATGGAGTGATGATTAGCCGGGAAATTGCCTGAGGGCAGGCCAGGTGAGCTAACATTATTCGCGAATTCGCGGCTTATTTTTCTGCAACTCTCTCCTAATCCTTACTAAAAAAGCACTATTTTAGACTCCGTATTCCCCAACCTTTTTTCATTTATCAAAGTCTAACCAACAGTACATAAGGAAAAAAATGGCAGCCAGCGACAACGAACTTATACATAAAGCCAAAAACGGCGACATAAGTGCTTTTGAGGAACTAATTTACCGGTATGATAAGAATGTCCTCTCAATTGCCCTTAAATATGTAAAGAATGAGCAGGATGCAAAGGATATTTACCAGGAGGTGTTCTTAAGAGTATTTAAAAGTCTGAAAAAATTTGAATTCCGGAGTGAATTCTCGACATGGCTCTTCAGGATTACTACGAACGTCTGCCTAACGTACAGAAGCAGAAAGAAAAAGGATGAAATGATTTCGTTTATAAAAGAAGAAAAAGAAACGGGCGAGGAAGAGTATATCGAAATAGAAGATGAGCAGTCTTTATCGCCTGAAGAGCATGCCTCAAATTCGGAAACGGCAATGCACTTGAACAAAGCAATCGAGAGATTATCGCCAAAGCAGAAGATGATATTCGTTCTTAAACATTATGAAGGATATAAAATAAAGGATATAGCAATCATGCTTAAATGCGGCGAAGGAACAGTAAAGAAAAGCTTGTTCGATTCGGTAAGAAAATTAAGAGCCTGGCTGGAACCGATTTATGAGTAGAGGCTATCTCAAAAGCTGTCATTCCTTCCCGACTTGTCGGGATCGGAATCTTCAATTGCGATTTTATGCTGAAACAAGTTCAGATGCTGAAACAAGTTCAGCATGACAAATCTTTACATTTGAGACAGTGTCTGATGAAGAATATTAAAAGATTTGAAATACTTAAGGAAATAATATGGATCACAAAAAATTTAAAGAACTAATGAATTTGGCTGTCATGAATGAACTGGACAGCGCTCAAAAAGCTGAGCTTGAGGAACATCTTAAAACATGCTCCGAATGTTCGGCGGAATTTAAGGAGATGAAAGGAATTATGTCTGCACTTCAAAAAAATACAGGTAAACCCAGGAATGTAAATGATAAGCTCCTGGAACAAGCCAGAACGCAGCTGCATTATGCTCTTAAAGAAGAAGTGCAGAAAAGAAAATTTGAACCCGCATTTTTTACAGATCTGAAAAACCGCCTGAATGATTTTTTTATGTTCAATTATAAAATTGCATTCGGAAGCATCGCAGTACTGGTTATCGGATTTCTTCTCGGAGATCTTGTTTTTCATCAGGAAAAAGAGACCCCCATCTTTTCTGAACTCCAAAAAGATAATACAGCCCCTGTCCTTCAGGAAAATACTAAAATCCAAAACGTCAGATTTATCGACCAGGATGCAAGCGACGGCGAAGTCGAGTTTATGTTTGATGCAGTTAAGCCTGTGAGAATGAAAGGGAAGATTAGCGATGAAAAGATCCAGAATATCCTTACTTATTCTATCCTTAATGAGGAGAACCCCGGCGTTCGGTTAAATACTATTAATCTTATTAATGCAAACCAGCCTCAGCAGATCGATAAAGAAATAAAGGATGCACTTCTGAATGCAGTTCAATATGATAAAAATCCGGGAGTAAGGAGAGAAGCACTAAAGACTTTAAAGAATCTTCCTTATGATGAAGATATAAAGAATGCCATGCTTTATGTATTGCTGAATGATAAAACATCGGGTTTAAGAATTGAAGCAATAAATGTGCTCGCCCAGGCACAGAAAAACGGCTACAATTTTAATGAACAGGATTTATCCGTATTCAAAAAGAAGCTTGAAGCGGATGAGAATAATTACATCCGTTATAAAGCAAAAACAGTATTAGAGGAGAAGTATTAAAATGAAAACAATTGATAGGGTTTTATCTTTAATCTCAATTATATTTTTGAGTTTTGCGGTAACTGCATATGCCGGAGAGAGGACATTTAAAGTCAGCAAAGGCGGCAAACTTAATGTTTCGATTGATGCCGGTGATATCCGGATAATTACATGGGATCGGAATGAAATTAAAGTTGCTTATGAGAATGATGAGGATGATGAAGATGAATTAACATTTGAACAGAGCGGGAATACAATTGTAGTGGAATCAGGCAGCTCCAGTGGAAACACTGATTTGAGAATAAATATACCTGAACAGTTCAACTGCGATTTGCGGACTCAGTCCGGTGAAATTATAATTAGCGGAACAGTCCAAGGGAACGTTGAAGGTTCTACCGACGGCGGTGATATTAGAACGGATGATATTATAGGTATGCTGGATTTAAGCACTGCCGGGGGAAATATAACAACCGGCAATATTAAGGGGGATGCCGAATTGCATTCGTCCGGCGGAGATTTAGTGCTTGGTAATATAGACGGGAAAGTCGGATTAAAAACTGCCGGCGGGAATGTATATGTAAAAAATGTTACTCAATCTGTTGAAGTGAGCACCGGCGGAGGTAACATTGAGCTTAAAAAGATTGACGGAAATGTAAATATTTCTACCGGCGGAGGCAATATTGATATCTATTCTGCCGGAGGAGATATTAATATTACTACCGGCGGCGGAAATATGACGATCAACGGGGGTAACGGTAAAATAAAATTGACTACCGGCGGAGGTAATTTAGATATCGATAATCTGAAAGGTTCAATAAATGCAACCTCCGGAGGCGGGAATATAACCGTATCTATGGATGAAGTAATGGGTAAGAGTAATTTATCGACGGGTATGGGAGACGTAACACTCAGCATCCCGGGAAATGCAAAGGCAACTATTGTAGTTAATATCGGCAGCTCATGGATAACCGATATGGACGAAATAATGAAGAATGTTTTCTCCGATTTCCCGCTGAAATCTTCGAAAAGAAATGGAGAGCATGATATGCTTACACTAACTTACGAAGTGAACGGAGGAGGCAGCACAATAAACATCAGCACCTCTGAAGGAAGCGTTCATTTAAAGAAAAATAAATAGGATAAAATTAAATTATATAAAATAGAGCAAGCATAGTCTTGCTCTTTTTTTTAACCAACTTTTTCCAATCATCAATAGTCTAACTTAAAAAAAGTAAATTTTTCAAAAAGAAAGAGAACAAAAAATGAAGGCAGCCTTATTCATAATAGCAATTATTTCATTCCTTACAACCCCTCTATTTTTTGCCCAGGAGGTTACAAAGAAATATGACTTTAAAGATTTCAGCGAAGTGGGAGTAAGCCACGGTATGCATGTTTCCGTAACACAGTCTGACTCTTATGATATTGAAGTAACTGCTGAACAGGAAGATCTTGATAACCTGGATGTTGAGAAGCATGGAGATGCTCTTAATTTTGAGGTGCACAAAGAGAGATACAATTTCAAGGGGAAGGTTGATATAAGGATTAAGATGCCTTCGCTGGCGGCAATAAACTTAAGCGGGGGAGCGGACGGAAATATTGTAATGGATGTTTCTTCCGAATCATTTGATGCAGCCCTCTCCGGAGGCTCGGAGCTGAAGGGAGACTTGAAATGCGGTAATATTAATCTATCTCTCTCGGGCGGCAGTGAAATCACTTTAAAAGGAAAAGCAGAAGATACAAATATGGCTGGATCCGGCAGCAGCAGTTTCAATCTGAAGGAATTTTCAGTCCGGAATGTTGAATCACAGCTCTCCGGAGGCTCTAAGGTAACGATAACAATGAACGGAACATTAAACACAATGCAAAGCGGCGGATCAAACTTAGTTTATTACGGGCATGCCGACATGGAAAATACAATGTTTTCGGGCGGCTCAGAAGTAGAAAAAGGTGAATAGAACGCTCATTTATTATTTTAACCGCTTATCATATAAAAGCAGGCAAAAATTGGCGACCCGAGTCTAATTAGGAAAATGATACGGAATAAATTACAGATTGAGAATTGTTCTAAAACGATTTAGCAATTTAACAATACAACAATATATCCGATTACAATTTTTTACAAATCTTTACAGGAAAATGACTTCGATTTAAGATGATATTTATATGTTATAGATGTCAGTTGTGAGTTTCTTTAATATTAAAAGCATTCTTAATTTTCCGGGAAGTAAATTATGAAAACAGCCTTACTATTATTCTTAGCAGCCGCAGGAGAAATTCTTGCATTACAATCCGATACTGTGAGAATGCCTGCTGCGAAAGTCGAAGCTTTCCGCCTCACTCAAACGATAAAAATAGACGGCCTGCTAAACGATGAGGCTTGGCAGAACCTTCCCCGCATAAATGATTTTACCCAGAAGGAACCCACGGAGGGAATTAAACCTACTGAAATGACTTCAGTAATGATAGCATATGATGATAATGCGATTTATATCGGCGCAAGAATGTATGATTCCTCTCCCGATTCAATAATGGCAAGGCTGGCTAGAAAAGATGTCGATGCTCAATCCGATATCTTCGGTGTGTTTTTCGATCCGTATTATGATAAGAGAAGCGGCTATTATTTTGCGCTGAATGCTGCCGGCTCGTACTATGACGGAGTCCTTTATAACGACGATTGGGATGACAATACGTGGGACGGCGTTTGGGAAGGAAAGGTTAATATAGATGAAAAAGGCTGGACTGCCGAAATGCGTATTCCTTTTTCGCAGATGAGATTCCAGGAAAAGGATAATTATGTATGGGGAATAAATTTCAGGAGGGATATTTGCCGCAAAAATGAAAGAGATTATCTTGTATATATTCCAAAAACCGAAAGCGGTTTCGTTTCCAGATTTAAAGACCTGGTCGGAATAAATCATATTAGGCGTTCGGGCAATCTCGAAATCCTTCCTTATATTACAACCAAGGCAGAATACTCTCTTCCTGATCAAAACAATCCTTTTAATCACGGCTCTAAATACACTCCGGGCATCGGAGCCGATTTAAAATATAATCTGGGATCAAACCTTGCTTTAAATGCTACAATAAATCCTGACTTCGGCCAGGTTGAGATTGATCCTGCCATAATTAATTTGAGTGATGTAGAAACTTATTTTAATGAAAAACGGCCTTTCTTTGTTGAGGGTTCTACCATATTTAACTTTGGTTTCGGCGGGGCCCGCAATTACTGGAGCTTTAACTGGGGAAACCCGAATTTCTTCTACAGCAGAAGAATCGGAAGAGTGCCGCAGGGAAGCCTTCCCGATAATACCGATTATACCGATGTTCCTCTCGGTACCCACATAATAGGTGCTGCAAAGTTAACAGGGAAGATTGACGGGGATTGGAATGTAGGTGCAATACAATCGGTAACCTCAAGGGAATTTGCCAGGATTCAAACCGCCGGAAATAAGTCAAGGCTTGAAGTTGAACCTTTGACTTATTACGGGATAGTCAGGGCACAAAAAGAGATGAATGAAGGAAAGCAGGCAATCGGTTTTATTTCTACGGTAACAGTGCGAGATTTTAATGATAACCGCTTAAGAGATGAAATTAATTCGGGTGCATATACTTTTGGAATTGACGGCTGGACATTCCTCGATTCCTCTAAAACCTGGGTAGTATCAGGCTGGACAGGCATGAGCCATCTTACCGGGAATAATCAAAGGATGATAGATCTGCAGGAAAATTCCCTTCATTATTTCCAACGGCCCGATGCATCTTACTTGAATGTGGACAGCACCGCAACATCTTTAACCGGGTTTTCGGGAAGAATTAATCTCAATAAGCAGAAAGGAAATTTCTTTTTCAATTCTGCCGTAGGATTTATATCGCCTAAATTCGACGTGAACGATGTCGGGTTTTTCTGGCAGTCCGATGTAATTAACTCCCATATCGGGGCTGGTTATTCGTGGACTGAGCCGAAGGATTTTTACCATTACATGGAGATGGGCGGGGCTCTTTTCAGGAGCTATGATTTCGGCGGAGACATTATCTGGCAGGGTGTATTTCATTTTGGGTACATACAATTCGCAAACTACTATACGGCTAACTGGAGCCTTGCCTATAATCCCGAAACTATAAACAACCGTAAAACCAGGGGCGGCCCGCTTTCAAAAAATCCTCCGGGTTATGAGATTGATCTGTCATTGGGATCGGACAGCCGTGAAAGCTGGGTATTGAGCACTAATGGAAATACTTATCAATCCAAAGACCAGAACTGGTGGAACACCGGGTTCACAATTGAATATAAGCCTTCTTCTAATATTTCCGTAAGCATAAATCCGTTCCTCGAAGGAAATATTCAATATGCCCAGTATGTGGATGTTTTTGATGATCCGTATGCCGTAAATACTTACGGCAAGAGATATTTATTCGCTGAAATGAACCAGAAGACATTCGGTGCAGGTATCCGACTGAACTGGACATTTACTCCCAAGCTTAGCCTTCAGGTCTATATGCAGCCGCTCATTTCGTGCGCCGATTATAATCACTTTAAAGAATTGGCAGCTCCCAGAACCTACAGCTTTGATAAATTTGATATCTCATCCGAAGATAACGCAACAACAAGGATTGACCCGGATAAATCCGGGCCTGCTTCTGAATTTTCCTTCGACAACCCTGACTTCAGCTATAAGTCACTCCGCGGAAATGCGGTTTTAAGGTGGGAATACCTCCCCGGTTCGGTTGTTTATTTCGTTTGGACCCAGACGCGCTCCGATTCTGAGGACATGGGAATATTCAGATTCAACCATTCGGTGGACAGGCTGCTGGATGCTCATCCGGATAATATTTTTATTGTGAAGTTTACATACTGGCTTAATATGTAAAAATTTCCAAGCTCCGGATTGCTTATTTCAATTTGATCTCCCGGAATCGGCAATCCGGATTAAAATTTCAGCAAATGATAAAATAATTCCTTTCCCATTTTCCATCAATCTTTCCACCCTTCTTTTTCCCATTCCAAATTTTTATCTTAAAATCTTATTTTTAAACTATCTGCGGAATTTTATTATGATCAGAAAAATTTTACTGATTAACCTGGTTCTTTCCTTA
>DATKLQ010000062.1:0-16389 GCA_035542335.1 Ignavibacteriaceae bacterium
ACTTAACGGTGCAAATTGATCCCGATGCTCCGCAGCTGAAACCGGCTTTGATTGAAAAACATTATCAGAGGAAACACGGAACCGGTGCTTACTATGGACAGGAAGAAATTAAATGATTCTTTTCAATAATTACGTTTTTTAAAATATTAATTAAATCCCCCCGTTTGTCTGGATTCCTTCTGAGCATTATTTTCGTATTCGGATTCTCTAATAAAATGTTTGATTTTGTCCTAATTTTTTATTCCTGTATTCTTTAATTGCAGGTAAAATTTTATCTATAATATTTATAATGTCTTATGAAATACAGGCAGGCAAAAACCGGGAAGTTGATGATTGAAATTCTGCCGGATAAATGCGACTTCTGCGGATGCTGCGTAGGAGTTTGTCCCGAGGATGCAATCGAACTTAAAGAAGCAGAAATCTCTATTATTAATCCCCGCTGTACGAACTGTGCAAAATGTATCTGGTCCTGCCCGATTGAGGTGATTGTGTTTCGTAGGGAAGGAGTTCTAGTTTAAAAGTGAGTAGGCAATAGGCAATTGGCAGTAGGCAATGGAAGTAGGCAATTAGCAAGTAATATAAATATTTAAATATTAAAAATTGGGGAATAAAATGAATAATTCTTTTAGAGGTTTAACTTTTTATAAGAAAGCTTTTTCTCTGACTATGTACATATTTGAATTAACTAAAAGCTTTCCATCCGAAGAAAAGTATGGGCTTGTAACTCAAATAAGAAAATCTTCAAGATCCGCATGTTCTTCAATATCGGATGCTTATAGAAAGAGACTTTATGAGGCTCATTTTATATCTAAAGTATCTGATAGTGAAATGGAAAATAGCGAAACTCAAGTTTGGCTTGACTTCTCAATTGCTTGTAAGTACATTGATTGGAAATCATATGAGACCCTCTATTTAAGTTCCGAAGAAATAGGTAGGCTGCTTAATCATATGATTCTAAATCCTGAAAAGTATTTAAATAAAAAAAATAAATTGTAATATTTTTGCTTACTGCCTATTGCATGCTGCCTGCTTTTAATGAAAGATAAATACGACATAATCGTAGTAGGTGCAGGTCCTGCCGGATCAATGGCCGCCAGGTTTGCCGCCGAAAAGGATGTCTCTGTTTTAATGCTCGAGAAAGACAGGGACGTCGGCTACCCTGTGAGGTGCGGCGAGGCAATCAGCAGGAAAGGTGCATCGGAATTTATCGAGCCGGATGAGAAATGGATAGCTGCACATATTAATAAATTTTCTTTAAACTCGCCTGACGGAACCGAAGTAATAATTGAATTCGATGAAGAGGGATTTATTCTTGAAAGAAGAATATTTGATTATGAGCTTGCAAAATCCGCAGCTAATTGGGGTGCGGAAATACTAACCCGTGCTTATGTAGACGGACTTTTATTTGAAAACGGCAGAGTCTCAGGCGTAAAATATGAATTCCGCGGAGAACCGAGAGAAGCTAAAGCAAAAATAGTTATCGCTGCAGACGGGGTGGAATCCCGAATCGGAAGATGGGCTGGCTTGAAGACTTTTACCGACTTCAGGGAAATGGAATGCTGCGCTCAAATTACCGCGGGAAAAATAAATGTCGATAAAAATACATGCTACTTTTATTTTGGAGAGGAGTTTGCCCCGGGCGGCTATTTCTGGATTTTCCCTAAAGGAAATGATACGGCGAATGTCGGATTGGGCATCTCCGGGCTGGAGGGAAAAAAAAGATCCGCACTCTCTTTTCTAAGCAGCTTCATGGCTAAAAGCTATCCCGATTCGCCGGTTCTTACTTCGATCGCCGGTGGAGTGCCCTGCTCAATAACTTTGGGAAAAATCAGTGCACCGGGAATAATGCTTGCGGGGGATGCCGCGCACCAGGTCAATCCCTTGAGCGGCGGAGGCATTGCCAGCGGAATGATTGGCGGAAGCATTGCTGGCAGAATTGCTGCTGAAGCAGTAAAGCTGAACAAGCCTGATCACATTTTTAGTTATGATAAAGAATGGCATGAGAGAATCGGCAGAAAACATGAAATTTATAATAAAATTAAAAACGGTATATATGCTTTTAATGATGAAAAGTTTAACAATATTGCAGAATCTTTCAGTAAGGTTCCTTACAATAAAAGATCATTGGGGAAGTTATTTGCTGCTGCGCTTTGGAATAACCCTTCTTTGCTTGTCGATGTTGCCAAGGTATTTATCGTTTAAATAAAAAATCCCTTAATTCCCTTTGGTGAATTATTTTTACCCCCAAAGAGTTTCAATTAAGTCAATTATCTCAAAAATAAACTTGAGTAATTAAGGAAATTCATTTTTTTAATTTTACTTAATTGCTATATTAATATTTCTAAAAATTATGAGCTATTATCACACTGAATGGGATCAAGCGGCAATATTAAAAATAAAGCAGAATCCAAACCCCAGGGATCGAATTTATCAAGCCTGACGGAGAGCCAGCTGAGCAGAATAATTGATAATTTGGAAGGGGAATTTTTTTGGTCCTCGGCAGAAACAAAAAACAAAATCCGCAGAGAAGTTTTTTATTCAAGCAATGTAAAGAAGATTACGGGCTATTCGGGAGAAGACTTGAATTGTATGCCTGACGGGGGATGGTCCTTAATTGCTGAAGAAGAAAAACAGCGGATTAAAAAAAAGTTTGAAGCTTTCAAGAAAGATCCTTCACGGAAAAGCATTACGTTTATTTACTGCCTTAAACAAAAAAACGGAAAAGCTGCCTGGATAAAAGAAAGCATTACCGTTGAAAGGGAGCATAACGGCAAGATAAAAAACTACTACGGCATTGCTTCCAATATCAATGATCAAAAGGATATTGAGGAGAAGCTCCGCAAATCCGAAGAGGATCTCCGTTTAATCAATGCTTCAAAAGATAAATTTATTTCGATCCTTTCCCACGATCTCCGGGCTCCTTTTACAAGCATACTCGGATTTTCGGAAATTCTCCTGAATGATCCTGAGCTTTCCGAGGCGGAAAAACAGGAGTATTTGAATTACATTCACCAGTCTTCCCAAAACCAGCTGCAATTGATAAATTATCTTCTCGACTGGTCAAAGCTGCAGACCGGGAAGCTTACAATCCAGCTGCAGAGGATCCACGTGCACAGCCTTATCCACAGCTGCGTTTCTTCCCTTACCGGGAACGCAATCAGGAAAAATTTGGAGATCAGCGTTAACGCAAACGATACTCTTTTTGTCGAGGCAGACCAGCGGCTGCTGACCCAGGTAATTACAAATCTTTTAAATAATGCCATAAAATTTTCAAATGAATACAAAACAATTGATCTTTTTGCGGATTTGTTTAATGATGAGTTTGTTGAGTTTGTGGTGAGAGATAAAGGAATAGGAATTTCCGAACCGAATAAATCAAATTTATTTAAAATTGATAAAATATTTTCTACCGAAGGAACAAAGGGAGAAAAAGGGACAGGTTTGGGCTTATCTCTTGCAAAGGAGATTGTAGAAAAACACGGCGGACAAATCTGGTTTTATTCTCAAAAAGATGTGGGGAGCGAATTTCATTTTACGATCCCGATCTCGAAAAATACAATTCTCCTTGTCGAAGACAGCAAGAAGGAAAGAGATAGATATGAGCAGTTTATCAAGGAAAATTTTCCTGCCTTCAACCTCGTAGTCACTGAAAATGGCTATGAAGCATTAAACTTCATTTTGAAAAAAGCTCCTTCCTTGATAATAACAGATGATGACATGCCCCTGATGAGCGGCATTCAGCTTATCCAGTCCGTTAAAAATATAGAAAGAACAAGATCGATACCGTTTATTGCAATGATTTCAAAATCCGATGAAATTAAAATTAAGGACTATGAAAGCCTGGGGGTCACTGAAGTCCTGCAGAAACCGATCCTCAAGGAGCAATTCTGTAAAAAAGTTCGCACGAGTCTCGGCTAAATGTGAATATTTGAAACCGCAGATTTTTACCCTGTAAAAATATCTTTATAATTTAAGTTTTATCTTATTAAATTTTGAACAGAAATTTTAGGAGGATATTTTGAATATTTCAATTGTAGGAACCGGCTACGTAGGGTTGGTAACCGGTACATGTTTTGCTGAAACAGGCAATAATGTAATTTGTGTTGATGTTGATAAGGAAAAGCTTGAAAAGCTTCAGAAGGGAAAAGTACCTATTTATGAACCGGGACTTGAAATGCTTTTTGAAAGAAATATTAAAGAGGGAAGGCTTCTTTTCACAGAAAATCTTGAAGAAGCGGTTAGGAAATCTGAAATTATCTTTCTTTGCCTGCCTACTCCGCAGGACGAAGACGGCAGCGCCGATTTGAAATATGTCATCGGTGTATCCGAAGAACTTGGCAAATTATTTAAAAAGGAACCTTCACTGGGCTTTAAAGTTATCGTTGATAAATCTACGGTTCCTGTAGGTACGAGCGACAAAGTCCGGGAAGCTGTAAAGAAGCATGCACGGGAGTTCGAATTTGATGTGGCGGCAAATCCTGAATTCTTAAGGGAAGGCCTGGCTGTGGAAGATTTCATGAAGCCTGAAAGAGTAGTAATTGGAACGAGCAATCCGAAGACCAAACAAATACTCGAAGAGCTGTATGAGCCCTTCGTTAGATCGGGAAATCCCATTTATTTTATGGACGAAAGATCAGCGGAGATTACCAAGTATGCGGCAAACTGTTTCCTGGCTGCAAAAATTTCTTTCATGAATGAAATTGCAAATCTCTGCGAATTGACCGGTGCCGAAGTAGATAAGGTGAGAGTTGCTATAGGTGCGGATTCAAGGATCGGAAAGCGATTTCTTTTCCCTGGTGTCGGCTACGGCGGTTCCTGTTTTCCTAAGGATGTCTATGCATTAGTAAATACGGCTAATGAAAATAAATATGATTTTAAAATTCTGAAATCGGTAATTGCTGTTAATAATCTTCAGCCTGAGCTGTTTGTAGACAAAATACTTAAACACTTTAAAGGGAATATTTCCGGGAAGCATTTCGGGGTGTGGGGGCTTGCATTTAAACCTAACACTGACGATGTCCGTGAAGCTCCTTCAATTAAGGTTATAAAAAAATTGATCCAAAATAATGCTTCTGTAACTGCTTACGATCCCGAAGCGATAAATACAGCAAAGAAAATACTAGGCGAGAAAATATGCTATTCCGAACATAGTTATGATGCCTTGAATAATGCCGATGCCTTAGTCATTATGACTGAATGGAACGAGTTCCGAAATCCGAATTTTGATAGGATCAAATCTTTATTAAAGCAGCCGGTCATATTCGACGGGAGAAATGTTTATGATACGCAAAGAATGGAAGAAATGAAATTTATCTATTATTCGGTAGGAAGAGCACCCGTAGCTAACTAATTCGGAGATTTGGTTAATTATATGGAAAGATTTAATGTTAATAATAAGCAGCAGGCTAAAGCATGGTTTGCTTTATATACAAAGCCCAGAAGCGAGTTTAAAGCTGCCGAGCAGATTGAATCAATCGGGGTCGAATATTACCTGCCATCGGTGACCAAGGTAAAACAGTGGAGCGACAGGAAGAAGAAAATTACGGAGCCGCTGCTGAGAGGCTATATTTTTATTTTCGCCGACGAGAAGGAGCGGATCAACTGCCTCGAGCAGTATTCGGTCGTAAGATGCATATGTGAAAGAGGTAAGCCTGCAAAAATTCCGGCCTGGCAGATTGATAATTTAAAAACCATGCTTCTTACACAAACTGATTTTTATATACAGGAAGGGCTTGCACCAGGCGTGAAAGTTTTGATTAAAGACGGCCCATTTTCCGGAGTCACGGGGAAAATCCAGGATGCCGGCCATGGGAAAACAATTGCAGTCTCGATCGATCTCTTGAACCGGTCTGTAATTGCTTATCTTCCTAAGGAAAGCATATTTGAAGTAATAAAAGATTAAAGAGATTTTTAATATTTCCAACATTTAATCTTTTCTCTCCAAAATTTTTCATATTTTTATTAAGTTTACCTTAGACATGATCTAAAATCTGTCATATCTATTCTACATTCATTTAGAAAAAAATTAAATGCTTAATCAATTAGATTTAATATTCCTGAAAAAAGGCGAAGCCGTTGATCATTTCCTCGTAATCAGAAAATGTGAACTGCGTAGCAGGAAAGATAACCGCGGACAATTCCTAGTCCTGGAACTGGGAGATAAATCGGCTGCCGTAAACTCCAACATGTGGGAAAATTTTGAGCAGGTATACCCCGGGATGAAGTGCGGGGATATTGTAAAGGTCGACGGTATAATGGACGACTACCAGGGCGCACCCCAGATTAAGATAACTAATATAAGGACCGCCGTTGCGGAAGATAATGTGCTGCGATCGGATTTAATGCCGCGCTCTAAAAGAGATCCTTTCGAAATGAAAGCGGAGTTCACTGCCAGGATAGAAAAGATTTCCGACTATAAACTGCGAATGCTCATGCGCTTGATCTTTAATGAAAAAAATATGATAAAGTTTTCAACCGCACCTGCCGGGAAATCCTGGCATCATTCCTACATCCATGGTTTAATCGAGCATACTTTGGAAATTATTAAGATCTGCGACCTCATGTGCGATTTACATCCTGATTTAAACCGGGATCTTTTAATTTGCGGAGCAATGATGCATGATTACGGAAAAACTGAAGAGCTTAGCTACGATACTTTCTTCGAGTATACCGATAAAGGAAAACTTTTAGGCCATATTGTAATTGCCGCCATAATTGTTGATGAGGAAGCAAAAAAAATTCCGGACTTTTCAGAAGAGCTGAAGGATTGCCTTATTCATTTGATCTTAAGCCACCAGGGAAAACTGGAATATGCTTCGCCTGTCGTTCCCAAAACCGTGGAAGCGATTGCGCTTTACCAGGCCGATGAGCTGAGCGCTAAAGTTAATGCCTATAAGAATGCAATAAATACTGAAATAAGAAGTGACGGGAAATGGACTAAATTTTTAAATATAGTTTCCACCGATCTTTTTAATCACGGACTCACTTCAGAAATTGAAGAGGAGATTAAAAAAACTTTATTTGATTAAAGGGAGAATATTCATGAAGTTATTAATACATCTTTCAAAAGAAGTTCATTTCTTTTTTTGCATAATCTTTTTATTAACCAGTCCTTTTCCCCTATCAAGAGCTCAATCACTAGATGAACTTTTGGCTGAGGGAGACAAAGCGACGGAAGAATTCAACAGCAAAAAAGCGCTCGATATTTATTTGAATGCTGACAAAATTTCGCCAGGGAACTGGCAGGTACTATGGCGCATCAGCAGAAGCTATGTCGATATTGCCGAGCATATGCCTTCCGAAACAGGCGAACAGGAAGATTTACAGTACGCTGAATTTGAAAGGGCTCTAAACTATGCGGAGAATACCGTAAAGCTTGCTCCCGACCAATCCATAGCTTATGTAAGGAGAGCCGCAGCAAACGGGAAAATTGCTTTATTCAAAGGGATTTTTTCAGTGGCGGGTGTTGTCAATAAAGTGAAAGAAGATTGTGAAAAAGCTATCAAGCTGAATAACGGAGGAAATTATGTCCAGGCTCTTGCGCATTATATACTCGGAAGGACTCATTCTACCGTAAGTAATAAATGGGCCCCCGCCCGTGCAGTAATCGGCCTGGGCTGGGCAGATAAACAAACTGCAATAAAGGAATTGGAAAAGGCTGTCGAGCTTTTTCCCGGTTTCAGAATGTTTTACCTTGAACTCGGGAAAGCTTATGCCGATGAGGATGATGAAATAAAGGCTCAGGAAACGCTTGCCAAGGTTTTATCAAGCCCGAAGAGAGATGAAGATGATGACGAATTTTTAAAGGAAGCAAAGCGTCTTCTTGAGGAAATTAAAAACGGTTAAGTTTCTAAGAAATAAAAATGCTGACTTTTCCTGAGGATTTTCTTGAGCATTTATCTGCTGCAGATAAGATTGTATTTTTTACCGGGGCAGGAATTTCCGCCGAAAGCGGAATACCAACCTTCAGGGGAAAGGATGGGATCTGGAATAAGCTGAATCCCGGAGAGCTGGCAAATTTCAATGCATTCCTAAAGAACCCGCAGCTGGTGTGGGAATGGTATAATCACCGCAAAAAAATTATTCATGAATCTGAACCTAACATGGGGCATTTGGCAATAGCCGAATTCCAGAAATTTTTCGCCAGTGTATCTGTTATTACTCAAAATATCGATAATCTTCATGCAAGGGCAGGAAGCAGAACAATATATGAGCTCCACGGAAATATCGAAAGAAACTACTGCATAAAATGCAGGGAGAAGTATAATACTGAGTTGGATTTCAGCACGGGTGTACCTAAATGCAGATGCGGGGGAATGATAAGGCCGGATGTCGTATGGTTCGGCGAGCTTTTACCGCAGGATCAATTTGAAAAATCGGAGTCGGCTTCGGTGGCCAGTGATATTTTTTTTATTGTCGGCACTTCTGCAATTGTTTACCCCGCCGCTTCATTAATTTTTATTGCAAAGGAAAGCAGATCTTATTTGGTGGAAATCAATATCGAAGAAACAGAGATCTCTTCTATATCCGATATCTCTTTTTTTGAAAAAGCCGGAACAGTTCTCCCCGCTGTAATTGAAGAAATAAAAAAAATAAAAAATCTCAGCTAATCTCTTTTTTTTAGTCCTAGGATTTTACAAAACTTCTGCAGCTGTGCCTGTTCTTTCTCATTTAGTAGATTTGTTTCTTCTATTATCAGCTTTAGTTCTTCCGGGAAAATGCTTTCGAATAAACTCATACCTTTATTTGTCATGTGCAGGGTAAAGCATCTCCTGTCTTCGCCCCGTTCCCTTTTAACAAGTTTTTGCTTTTCGAGGTTATCTATTACAAGGGTAATATTCCCTCCGGTTCTAAAAAGCTTATCTCCCAATTCTTTCTGATTTAAAGAACCCAAATGGTAAAGAGCATCCAGCGCGTTGAATTGGCTTTCTGTGAGCCCTTTTTTAATAATCAATTCATTGATCCTTGTCCTCACCGATTCGGCGGCTCTAATTAATTTAATGTAAGTATTGAGAGCGTTAATTTCTTTTTTATTCCCTTTATAATGTGTGCCCATAATTAATTTCAAATAGTTTTCCCCTATCATATCAAGAATTTATGATAAGTAAAAGTTTCCCGAAACCTAAGAGGCTTTAATTTATATTGTCCTTCTGGGTGTCAAAAGAGATAACATTCCTACAAAGATTACAGCACCGATAATCGACCAGATGACAGGAAAAGAAGTTCCGCCGATATTAATAACGAAGAATTCCGGGAAACCGAATTTTTTCGCAAGCCATGAACCCAGGAGCGCACCTATAAATCCGACGGCAATCGAGAGAAAGCATCCGCCCCTGGAAAAACCGACTAAGGCTTGGGCAATTGACCCGCAGATTCCTGCAATAATGAGCAAAATTAATAAGTCCAATAATGACATTTATTCTCCTTAATTTTTAAATATTACAAGTTAAATTATACAGAGTTCCGGTGGATTTTTATGCGGTTAAACAATTTTTCGGGCATTTGAAACCTTTTCGGGATAAACACATCATATCTTTTGAAAATAAAAAAAGGAAACAAAATGAAATATACAATCGAAGGAACTGATGTTAACTTTGATCAGGAAGTATTAAAATCCAATGTTCCCGTTTTAGTTGATTTCTGGGCTCCCTGGTGCGGGCCTTGCAGAATGGTTGCCCCTTTGCTGGATGAAATTGCTCAGGAATATCAGGGCAAATTGAAAGTTGTAAAGCTGAACACCGATGAAAACCAGATGGTCGCTATGAAGTATGGAATAAGAAGCATTCCTACCCTGGGTATATTTAAAGATGGAGAAGTTGTTGATGCGGTTATTGGGGCAGCTCCGAAAAAATATCTGCTGGAAAAAATTAAACCTCACATTTCAATAAACTAACTTTTTGCGGGGCAGCATAGCTGCCCTCTTCGCTAATTAATTATTTAATATAAAATTTTCCTGTCGATTCAGTTTCCCCGTTTACTTCAATGTTCCAATAGTAACGGCCCGGTTTCAGCTTCTGCAATATATCGACTTTTGTATCGGTAAGGGTTCTTTTCCAAACTTCTTCATTTTTGTTATTTATAATGGTTAGCGTATAATCATTTAATCCGGGAAGCGAAGTCCATTCAAATTCAAGATGCTTTTTTAGGGTATCACCCATTGCCGGCGATATAATTTTAATTTTTTTCCCTGAATTCCCTTTTATTGTATTTTCAAGTTCATTGTTGGAATTGTAGCTTGCAAAATCTTTAGCCGGAGTTTGAGTTTTCTTTTGTTGTTTGTTCTGATTTATTGCAGAAAGCGAATCATGAGAAACCACCGTTTTTTTTGAAACAGGTTTTGGGTGCCTCTTTTCAGCAATTTCATTAATATTATCCGACGGAACAAACAAAAAATATAAACCGATGCTCGCCGCAAAAAGTATTATTATGAGTGCTGCATATTTAATTATAGGAAGTACATTTGATTTGCGGTGAATAATTTTCTTTTCCGGCTCTTCATATTGGCGGGTAATTATTTCTAAATGGAGCTCCTTTATGGAGGAGATATCAAGTTTCCAGGCGGTCGGCAGTTTGTATTTTTTATTTGCAATAGGCGAAATGATTCTTAGAACTACATCCGATTCGGGGACAATAATCCTTAAATTCTGATCCTTCCCTTCTTTTTGAATCCTGTTGAAGACCAGGTAATACTGCTGAAACCCCGGTTCCTGCTTATCCCATACAGTTACATTAATATCGGTTTCAGGGCGGAATATTGCCCTTATTGTTTCATCGGACGAGCTGAAATTAAAATCTGATTTAAATATTGAGCTTTCCGGATTCAGCACCGTAGAGATTTTGCCCTGATCAAACTCAAATTCTTCGTCGTATGCATCATTGAATTTATCCCTGCAGCTCGTGCATTCATGGAGGTGATCTTCAATAAATTTTTTTTCTTTTCTGCTTAATAATCCTTGGAAATTGATATATGTTGAAAGTGTCTCAAATGATAAATGCTCGGCTTTACCATTTAAAATTTCAATATACTTTTCTAAGAATTTTTCTTCCATCTATATTATAGGTCCGGCTTATTAAATTGAAATCTCTTTTCAGGTGTTTTCACCCGGCGATTCGATTTTTTGCTCCGGAAAGAAGCTGTTGTAATTATAGCCGAGCTCTTTTAAATATATGCTGAATCTTGTCTTTAATCTCTTAACTGTGCTTTCATACGATTCCGTATTAATTCCTTCTTCATTCAAATCCTCCCGCGATTCTCCGTCAATCGTGGAGTTGAATATCGAGAGTTCCCTTGAGTCAAGCTGTAATTTAAATTCCGTTATTCTTTTAAACACGTCCCGGGTCTTAGAGAAATTGTTTCCTGCTTTTCCCTCTTGAGGGCTGCCCGGTTCGCTTTCAGGATTTCTTAATTTCAGCATTTGATCCAGCAGGGTTCGGCATTGAACTTTTATCAACCCTGCAATATATACTTCTTCATTCCTTGTTGCCTTAGGTAATTCTATAATGTTTACAATTAAACTGATGTGGTTAAGCAGGCTGTCAAAGCTGTTATATGCGATCGAATGCAGTTCATCCTTGTATCTCTCATAAAAGCTGCGGATGAAGTTATATCCCCTCGAGTCCTTGATAAAATAATTACTATACGCTTTATTTGAAGTCATAAAAGATATTTATCTCTTGCAATAGCAAGCTAATAAATTTCTTTCAAAATAGAAAATCGAATAATAAAATTCCAGGCAGATAATTCTTAAAAATCTTTTTAAAGCTTATATAAAAAATAACCTATTCCGGAATCACATATCGGTAAGGCGGTTATAGGTATTTTAGCATAGAATATTTATTAAGCAGGTTTAAGTTTTTAATCTTAATGTAATTTTTATTTAAGGGAGATGAAGAGAATGAGAAAGAGAATGAGAAAGAATAGGAGTTTGAGAACTTTATAGAATTTTCAACTATTTTATTAATATATGGGACTTCAGGAATACAAAAAGAAGAGGGATTTTAAAAAAACTACCGAGCCGAAGGGGGCTGAAAAAGCTAAGGGGAGAGAATTAATTTTTGTCGTTCAAAAGCACGATGCAACCAATCTTCATTACGATTTCCGGCTTGAGCTCGACGGGGTTTTAAAAAGCTGGGCAATACCGAAGGGCCCTACTCTTAACCCCCTCGAAAAGCGCCTCGCGATGATGGTCGAAGATCATCCCTTTGACTATAAAGATTTCGAAGGAATTATTCCGGAAGGTCAGTACGGAGCCGGAAGAGTTATTGTATGGGATAACGGAACCTACCATGCAAAAAATATTCCCGACGGAAAAGAAAACGAAAAGGCATTAAGAGATGGACTTGAGAAGGGAGATTTGAAATTTATTCTGAACGGGAAAAAATTAAAAGGTGAATTCGCCCTTGTAAAAATGAAAACGGCACAGAAAAATGCATGGCTGCTGATAAAAAAGAAAGATGAATTCAGTACTACCGAAGATATCCTTCGGAATGATTCATCCGTTCTAACCGGCAATACTCTTGAAGAAGTGGACGGAGCCGAAAAAAAAAAGCCCGCCTCATAGATAACCTTTCAAAGGCTGACCTGAAAGAGGCAGTTAAAAAGAAAATGCCTCATAATATCAAACCGATGTTAGCAACTTTAACCGATCCTGCCTGGCTGGAGCTTAATGAAAAAGATAAATCATTTAAAAAAGATAATTGGCTTTATGAGATTAAATGGGACGGCTACAGAGCCATCGCCGAGATTGAAAACGGCGGCATTAACCTTTATTCGAGGAACGGGAACAGCTTTAATAAAAAATTTTCCGCGGTAGCAGATTCGCTTCAGAGAAATATCGGATCGGATATTATACTTGACGGGGAAATTGTAATTCTTGATCCTGAAGGAAGAGCGAGATTCCAGCTTCTGCAAAATTACCAGCGCACCGGCTACGGCAGCTTAATCTATTATGTATTCGATGTAATTTATCTCGACGGCTTTGATTTATCTGCAGTCCCTCTTCTTAAAAGAAAAGAGATCTTAAAGAAAATTCTCCCCGAAACGCCCAATATTAAATATAACGATCATTTGATCGGGAGAGGATTAGATTTTTACAAGGCCGCTTTAGATAGGCAGCTTGAAGGCATCTTGGTAAAAAAAACAAACAGCTGCTATTATTTTGGGAAGAGAACCCAGGAATGGCTTAAAATAAAAACAAAATTACGGCAGGAAGCTGTAATCGGGGGATTTACTAAACCCAAAGGAAGCCGTGATAAGTTCGGGGCCCTCGTTCTGGGAGTATTCAGCGGGGAGCAATTTTTATATATAGGCCATACCGGCGGCGGATTTACCCAGGATGATCTCGAATTCATTTATTCAAAACTAAAACCGCTGATTACAAAAATATCTCCTTTTAAGATCCCTCCCAAAACCAACACACCGGTAACCTGGGTTTTGCCTAAATTGGTCTGTGAAGTTGAATTCTCGGAGTGGACCGGAGAAGGGGCAATGAGGCAGCCCGTATATTTGGGATTAAGAGAGGATAAAGATCCTAAAGCAGTGGTGCGGGAAAAAATCAGCGAGGAACTTGAGTTGAAAGGTACCGAAGGCCTATCGGCTGAAGATAAGGAGACTAATCTATATATTAATGGAAAAAAAGTTAAAGTGCTGAACCTCGAAAAAATTTTCTGGCCTGAAGAGGGTTATACAAAGGGGGATTTAATCGAATATTATAGGAAAATATCTAAATATATTCTGCCTTATTTAAAAGGAAGGCCGGAATCATTAAACAGGCATCCGAACGGAATCGATGAAAAGAGCTTTTACCAGAAAGATGTATCGCAGCTTACCGCGGATTGGCTTGAAACTGCAGAGATATATTCAGAAAGCAATAAAAAAAATGTAGAATATTTTATTTGCAGCGATGAAGCATCATTAATATATATGGCTAACCTGGGCTGCATAGAAATCAATCCCTGGTTTTCGCGCATCCAGTCGGTCGATAATCCTGATTATGCCGTAATTGACTTGGATCCTGTTGATATTTCATTTGAGGAGGTTATTAAAACAGCAGTAGTTGCCAAAGAAGTTCTGGATAAAGGAAAGATAAAATCTTTTTGTAAAACCTCCGGGGCAACGGGGATGCATATCTATATTCCCTTAAAAGCAAAATATAATTATGAGATTGCAAGTAATTTTACTCATTTGATCTGCCGGATTATCAACGGCAGAATTCCGAAAATAACAAGCCTGGAGAGAAATCCTCAAAAAAGAAAAGGTAAAGTATACCTTGACTATCTTCAGAACAGGGCAGGACAAACTTTAGCGGCGCCTTACAGTCTTAGGCCCAGGAAAGGTGCTCCTGTTTCCGCACCTTTAATGTGGGATGAAGTAAAACCCGGTCTTTATCCTGAAAAATTCAACATTAAATCTATTTTCAAAAGGCTGGAAAAAATAGGTGACATCTTCAGCGGGGTATTGGTCGAAGAAATTAGTATTGAATCTTGCTTAAAAAATCTTGAAAATAAAAAATAAATAAGGTTTTTCTCCAGCGGGATTAAATATCTCAAGGCCAAATAAAATTACCATAAAAAATTAATTGAATCGATTACCCGTTTTATATTTGAACTTGAATGGAAAATTATTAATTTTTATGCAATATAATGCAAGGTGTTGATTTTTATAAACTTTTTTCAGACGTTTAACGACTAGATTAATTGTTTTTTAAAGGAATTAGAGGGTATAGCAGTCATAAGAAAATTGTTACAGCTTCAAATTAAAACCTACCATTTTTTCTTCGGAAGTTATCCTTCAAGGAAGAGGACTGCTATTTCATTGACTCGTTCTTTGAAAATCATTTTAAACTTTAAATTATAGTTTTGGAAATAATGAGATTGCTGAGTAATAAGCAATCAATAGTTTATTTTAATATGTAATCGTAAACAAACCACAAACTATAGGAGAGAGATATGAACAATAAACTTATCATACTCTTTATCCTTCTTTTAGGGCCATCATTATTGATTGCGCAAGGAAGGATCAAAGGAAAGGTTACAGATCTCCAGACCGGAGAACCATTAATTGGAGCTAACGTACTTGTAGTTGGCACATCTTTCGGCTCTGCTTCAGATGTTAATGGTGAATATGAGATTAGAAATCTTAATGCAGGAACTTATGATGTAAGGGCATCATATATCGGTTATCAAACAATTACAGTTTCAAATGTACGGGTTACGACTGATCTAACCACCGATTTAAATTTTGAATTGCCGGGGGAGGGTATAGAAGTACAGGAAGTTGAAGTTGTTGCCCAGAGACCTCTCATTCAAAAAGACAACACAAATGCTATCCGTACTACTACTAGTGATGATATAGATGCTCTGCCTGTTAGGAATGTAAGTAATATTATTGGTTTAACCACGGGCGTAACGATATCTAACGGATTTATATTTGTAAGAGGCGGAAGAAGCGATGAAGTTGGATATTACCTGGAAGGAATTCCGGTAAAGAATCCCTTAACCAATAGGAATGCCGTAACACTTACCAAAGATGCTTTGGAAGAAATCCAGGTTCAGGCAGGCGGATATACTGCTGAATTTGGCAATGCTAATGCCGGCATTATAAGGCAGCAATTAAAATCCGGAGGTCCCGAATATAAAGCAAGCCTGGAGTATGTTACTGATAATATCGGTTTTAGGAGCAAAGATGACGCCTATAGCGGCGAGAAAACTTTAGGCGCCTACTGGTGGGGATACAACGAAACCATTGGTACTATTAGCGGACCTGCGCTGGATAATTTAAAATTCTTCGTGAACTTTGACTATTTGTATCAGAAGGATAACAATCCTCAGCCGTATCCCGGCGTTAATTTGGGTATGGTTGGCAGCAGCATTGCCGGGAATGCTCCTTATGATACAATCAGCAATTTGTATTATCCTGCCGGTCCAAGAAAAGGAGTTCAATCTCATACCGGAACTATTACCGGGACATTAAACTATGATCTAAATCCCTTTATTATTAGGGCTACCGGAACATACTCGTCATTTGCAGGCGATGCAGGCGGCGGGCTTCCCGGTGCAACTGCCGATAATACTCCTCTTCCCCACAGCAGTTTGCTTAACACACGTTTGGGTGAGACCGATATAAACAACGGTTCATTCACTTTGAAACTTACACATATTATTAACCCCGATGTTTTTTATGAAATAACCGGCGGTTATTATATAAGGAATACTGAAACATATGATAAAGCATTAAAAGACGACTACTGGAATTACGGCGACAGTGTAGTTAATGCTGCTCATGGATGGACTATACCGAGAGCTCCCTACGATTATACACATTACAATGCGGCAAACTTTGGAAGTGATTTTCCCGGAAGGGCCCTTGTAATTGATGAATATTTCTTATTT